>JANLPX010000390.1:0-2066 GCA_031367485.1 Alphaproteobacteria bacterium
ATCTCTCCATGTTGCGAACTCGCCAGGACGCGGCCAAAAGCGATGTGTGGTCCATGTCGCCATGTCGAGATAATGGTTCGGCAAGAGTCTGTAGACATCACGATGGGCGGTCAGAGTGCCAGAAATCCAGCCCCCGCTGCCTTCCCGAACCACAAGATCTCGGTGCAGATCGGGTCGAAAACGAGATTCATAGTCAGCGGGTTTCAGCAACAACGAAGGCGACGAAGCCGCTCGGCCATCGGGCGCTGAATAGACGAGTGAGAGGGATCCCGCATGGTCAGGATAGACCCGGCTGGGCAGGGTGCCTGACGTTATGAGCAGGTACATACCGCTGAGACGCGGAAGCACCAGATCCTCCAAGTCAGCTTCGTTGCGCACTAAAACCGGTAGGGTTTCTATGCCCTGGGATAGAAAGCAGTCGCGAAACTCACTGTAGACAAAGCCGGTCAGCAGCCCGATCTGCCGACCCTCGCTATCTCTCAGATCAATCAGGGGCAGACGCGCATCACGGGCAAGCCACACGCCGTCAAGGTCGCTGATCTCATAGGACTTGGGAGCCAAGGGCGGGCTTGGCGCGATGATGACCTGAAAGTCTATCACCGGTGTCGCATTAAAGCCCTCATGGAGCGCAAGCGGAGCGGTCATATCGAGCTCTCGGTTTTGACGATCAATCCGCATCGAAAGATGAAATCAGCGCGGAGCACTCGCATGGCGGTAACCTGAACAGATAAAGCCCAAAGATAGGTGTCGACGATAATATTCTGAGAGTCTTCACGAAACGTCGACGTGGACTGTCACGGGACCTATACCAGCCGCTCGAAGCTGGCGAGTTTGGTCGAGGTTTAGCCCGAACAGTTCGGCAAAGGAGAGCTCAGGAATGATCGTGATCGAACGCTTCGTGCGCCAGGCCGCATTGTCTTTGATCTGCGCGGGTATTCTGGTTTCAACCTCCTGCACGGCAAAGGCTATCGGACCAGCTCGCACGTTTTATGTTGATTTCGACGGAGGGTCTGACCAAGCCGACGGCCTAGGCCAAGCTGCGGCCTGGAAACACGCACCCGGCGACGCTAAGGCCCAGGGCAATCCTGGACGCACAGACCTCCGACCAGGGGATACACTGCTGTTTAAGGCTGGAGTTTCCTATCGCGGGGCCATCACCCTGGCCGCCAGCGGCGATGAGGGACAGCCGATCACCTATCGCGGTGAAGGGTTCGGAACAGGCAAGGCCATCATCACCGGGCGCGATCTTGTTCCCGTTCAGGTCAAGTCCTGCGCAGAGGCCCCCGCTTGCGCCAGCTTAGCCAGTCAAGCTGACCTTCGCTTGGTCGAGTTGCCATCCCCAGTAGCGGCAAGTGATCAGATTATGGTTAACGGGACCATGCTGACCCTTGCCCAAGCCCCGTCCCTTCCCGATAGTTTTTGGTATGACGATCTTGTCCACTATCAAAGCTTTCACCCCGCCGATCTGAAACAAGACGGCGGAAGGATGCGCTTGAGAAGCGCGTTCATCAGCAAAGCGCTCGGCAATGCGGGCGTCGAAGATCTTGTCGTCCATCTGTGGGGACAACCCAACGCCATCGCGTCGATTCAGGCCGAGGCCTATGATCCTGCCGCGGGCGAACTCACACTGACCGAACCTGGCTTCAAGCCCTATGATGATCGAGATGGGTTATTCTCTCTGGTCAACCACCCCAGCTTGATCAAACAGCCTTTCGAATTTGCCACACTGAACCGCGGATCGAGGATGGTTGTTCGGGCCCCCCTGCCCTTAGGCCAGTCGCAGGTCGAAATCTCTCGCAGGGGCACGGCTTTCATCCTGGCAGGTCACAGCCATGTGGTGATCGAGGGGTTTGAGATTACGGGCTTTGCCGGTGGCCCCAAAGACTGGGGCAGCGGCGCGGCCATGACCAGTATTGGCGCACCGGCCGACGACATTGTCTTTCGAAATAACAATGTGCACGATCTGACCAGTTGGGCCGGTGCCGGCGCAATTCACGCCACAGCCGTGTCGAGATTGACGGTCCAAGACAATGTATTTCAGCGTCTGTGGCGCGGGGCTGGAATGA
>JANLPX010000392.1:0-5750 GCA_031367485.1 Alphaproteobacteria bacterium
GATGGGTCAGACGGCGTCAATTCTGCCCGAAGTCGCGATCTGCTTAGCCAACATTGTTCCCGACATCCAAGCCGCTTCGACCCGAGCGCCGAGAAACCAGTCGCCGCATAGGCCAAGCCGACGGCCCGCGTCCCAAATGGCACCGGAGCCTTCTAAGCCAGAGCGCGCATACCGCCATCGATGGGTGCTACAGGCGATAGGTGGCGGCAAAGTCAATTCTAGCTGCGCCGAAAGAGCTGCGGACAGCTCGCCTACAACCCACTTCGGGTCCGCCTCGAGATGCTGCCTTGACCACTCCGGTGTAGCCTGAAGGACCCATGCCTCTGGCCCGGTCCGACCTGGCTTGGAATTGTTCCTCGCCGCCCACCCGAGCGAGTCGGCTTCCGTCCCCCGGAGGCAGTTCCGTGGTGTCGGCAACGCATCGCCAAACGCCAGCATCACCGTCCAACACGGTGCCGTGGGCGAAGCCCGAGCTTGCGCCGCCAGGTCCGGGCTTGCTGGCGCAATGAGCTCCGCCGCCTGCTCTGCGGGCAGTGCCACGACCACCGAATCTACCTCGACCACCGATCCAGTTTGCGTGACAAGACGCCAGCCATCGGTAAGCGGCGACAACCCCGTGACTTGGGACCCCCATTGCACGGAAAAAGGCTTTGCCATTTGACGGATGGGCGCGTTCATCCCAGGAACGCCGACGAAGGCGTCCGTGCCCGCTACAATCCATGGTGCCACACATCCCGCCGCGATCAGGTCGTCAACTCTGGTTTGAAAACCAGGATCTCGAACCGTGAAATACTGGGCCCCGTGATCGAATGTTGCCTCGCCTGCGCTGGTCGCAACCCGGCGGGTCGACATGCGGCCACCAGGCCCGCGGGCCTTGTCCAGCAGAGTTATCAATTGACCCTGCCCCGCCAGTCCCTCGGCGCACGCCAAACCGGCCATCCCGGCACCCACAATTGCGATGTGCATATTTAAGTACCCTGAACCGCGACGAGGGCGGCCTAACTGAGTGGTCCGAGTTACCGCCGAATGGATATCTCCCGGAACGGCATAATCCCGAGCAGACCGTAGGCTATGACGTCGCACGGTGTGGGGTGCATTCGCCCGGTCATCGTTCCCTGGCCCGCCTTGACAGACCCCATTGCACGATCGACTGCAGAGCCGGACGAAGCTTCAAAAATACCAAATAGGCGCGCTCCAAAAGCCATAGGATGGGCGGGGGTGACGCAAGTGTGGCGAGCGGGCGTAGGCGCGGAAGTACACGCCACATTGCCACGAACGCGGCAGCCCCGGATACCATCCGACCTCCGCGCGGCTGCGCATGGAGCCGGGCAAGCCGGGCAGCACGGTCGGTCGGGCATCCCCCCGGCAGACTGAGATCCACAAAATCGATCGCCGAGCCTCTGTCGAGCCGGCGCATCAGGCCTATTTCCGCACTGCAGATCGGACAGTCGCCATCATACCAAACGGTCAGACTATGCCGGTCGGCGGCGGCGCTCGTAAGTCCTGACATCATCCGATCTCCGAGACGGCGGCCATGCTTATTGAGCTCGCAAAATTTTCGCTACGGCCACGCGACAGAGCCTCTGGTGCCAAATCGGTTGTGATCATCTTTACGGCGGCTCTCATAATTTTGTCCTGGACAAATTACCTTTCGTACGAGAACATATAGAAGTTATCTCAAGGTTGTCCATGACAAATACCACGATCCTCAAAGAACTGGGCGCTGCAACCATTGCTGAGGTGGAGCGTGACTGCGGTTTGCCCAAGGAAACCTTACGTGTTTGGGAGCGTCGCTATGGCTTCCCGAATCCCCTGCGGGACCGCAACGGTGAAAGGCTCTATCCGGCTGAGCAGGTAGCGACGCTCCGCTTGCTCCGCCGTCTGGTGGTCGCTGGCCACCGTCCGGGACAGGTCGTTGGGCTCCCAGACGAAGAACTCTCGGCACTCCTCGGGGCAGCGGGAGTTTCGGTCGCGCCGACCGGGGGGCCCGAGGTCGAACTAGTCCTTGAGTTACTCAGAGCTCACGACGCCGTCGGGTTGCGCGACAACCTGAACGCTATGTTGCTGCGGGCTGGCCTCGGCGCGTTCGCGTCTGTCACCGGGGCAAGCCTAGTGAAAGCGATAGGTCATGCGTGGTCGCGCGGCGAGTTGGAAATTCACCAGGAGCACTTTTTCACCGAGCAGTTCACAACCGTCCTGCGTAGCGCCATTAACGCCACACAAGGCGTAGGCTTGCCTCGTACCGGCCCGCGCGTACTCTTCGGCACGTTCCCGCAAGAGCCGCACGCCCTGGGTCTGATGATGGCGGAGGCGATGTTCGCTCTCGAAGGGTGCCTTGTCATATCACTGGGCGTCCAAACGCCGATCCGGGAAATCGCCGCCGCAGCCCGGGCGCACAAGGCCGACATCCTGGCGCTATCGTTTTCATCAGTTATCCCAACGGCCCAGGCGACAGCCGGGCTCGCCGAACTCCGCGCTCTCCTGCCCGCGTCCGTTGAGATCTGGGCTGGCGGCTCCTGCGCCGGCCTGCGGCCAAAGGCAGGTTTGCTGGTGCTGAGAGCGTTATCCGACATCAGCCCCGCCATTGTGGCCTGGCGGACCCGACAATAGCGTGCAGGCGAGTGGACCTAGATCACTGTGAGTCAAATGAAATTCGTATCGTAACCAAACCTTAGAAACCAAAATCAGAAGGAGGACGACTATGAGAAAATTTGTGGTTTTGTGCTGGAACTATGTGTTCAATCATCAGGTAAATCCGCTTCGACACATCCCGGATGTGGCGACCCGGCACATGATACTGCAGGTCCTCGGATGGATGTGGGCGTCTTCGTTTGCGATAGCCCTCGGTAGCTACACATTCCTTGCCGTGAGTCTGATCGGGCACATCGTTTTGATCGCAGCGGCCGCTATAACGGTGGCGACCTATACGGTTGCTGAGCGAAAGCCTGCGGCGTTTGCGTTCGCATCCGGGAGACGCGTCGACGGTGAACACGAATAGCAATTGTCTTCGTGGGACTTTCAGGTTCTGACAGTCTCACGGAGCCGGGGCCGAAGTGCGCACCCGCTCTGCGCCAGCGGAGGTGAAAGTGCCTGCCTCCTGCGCCTCGTACCGGCAGGGGGCGGACGATTGATTGCGGCGGCGACACGATGCCAGACCTTCGGAACCATCACTTTGGGTAGAAGCGGACCTAAGTCCCAAGTCTGAAAACAGCATTCCTACGATCAGCCAGACGGCCGACCCTCTTGATGCTGTATGTGGGCCGGTGTCCGGAACGAAGCGTCAGGTTTTGTCCATTTCGATCCTGAAGTTTATCGATCTCAACGCTAGATACTAGGTGGTTAGGCGCAAGATCCGCATATCACTTAAGGTCCGTCGAAGGTCAGGAGTTGGTGACAAGTCCGCAGTTTGATGACTGTCCAGGAAGTGCAGCCAATCTCGCATGCACCTAAGCGGGTGGTTCTAGGACGCCAAGGCGACTCACTACGAGTAAGATCAGCATAGCTTAACCCTGCTCGGCGCCAACGTGGTGGTTCAACCGTCGCAGTCTGATCAACAACTTTGCACTGAGAAATAGCGCTAGTCTCCCATGAAGGCGGCGGGCCAACTGGTGAAGCCGACGGTGGCGAGAACTCAGAACCACGCCCTTATACCAAAGACGAGACTCGTCGACTTTACCCGGTCACCGGCAATCCTAGCAAACCGGGCGGTGTCCCCTAATTTGCTTTCCCACGAGACGCCTACGTAGGGCGCGAACTCACGTTTAATCTCGTAGCGCAGGCGAAGACCAAGCTCGGCGTCGCTTAGGCCTGAACCAACGCCATTGGCAGGCACATCCTGCGCAGCAAAATTGAGTTCGACGCGGGGTTGCAGGATCAATTTCTGCGTGATCCGTTGGTCGTAATAGCCTTCCAACCGACCAAGCAAATCGCCCTTTGCCGACAAGAACAATGCGCCGCTAACCTCGAACCAATAGGGCGCAATGCCTTCAAAGCCGATGATCGCATAGGTGCGGGCCGGCCCTGGTTTGAAGTCGTGGCGAACGCCAGCTTGGAGATCAAACCAAGGTCCAATAGCGCGCGAATAGAGCGCCTGAACCTCGCCGCTCTCCACGCCTCTGCGAACTGTTCCTTCGCCTTCGGTCTTCACGACTAAGCGGTTGATGTCGTCCCCGAACCAACCCTCGCTGTCCCAGCGATATCCATCAGCGCCCTTCTGGACCCGATATTCGGCCAGATTAGACACGAAACTATAGGCGGCCATCCCGCCATTCTCATGGCGCAGCATCTTGCGCGACGCCGCCATTTGATCCGCGCCAAATACCGCATCGGCGGCGTGATCAGTGGGCGGAGCTGGTGCCGGTGTACTCCCGATTTGGCTGTCGGACAGCTCCATTGTCGGCGTTCCTGGTGTACCCGCCGTATCGTGGACCGCGTGAGGATCAGCGGTCACGGGCGCGCCGGGATTTGTTGTCGCCATGCCCGGCATATTCGCATCCATCTGCGCGGCGGCAGGCGATGAAATCGCGAATGCGACGACGCTAATGAAGAAGAGCAACTTCATGCCGCGTCATCTTCGTGCCGCACAGTAACGATGCGGAACATCCCGGTCATCATGTGTAGCATCATGTGGCAGTGAAATGCCCAATCTCCGAGCGCATTGGCGGTCAAATCGACTGACACCTTGCCCCCGGGCAGGACATTCACCGTATGCTTGACCGGATGATGGCCAGGATTGCCGGTCACAACCTCGAAGAAATGGCCGTGCAGGTGGATCGGATGCGGCATCATCGTGTCGTTGATCAAGTTCAGCCGCACCCGCTCGTTATGACGGAAGGCAATGGGTTCAGCGCCTTCGCTGAACTTCACGCCATCGAACGACCACATGTAGCGTTCCATGTTGGCCGTCAGGTGCAAGTCGAGCTCGCGGGAGGGTTTGCGGATGTCGGTATTCGGATCTAGTGACTTGAGGTCTTTATAGGTCAGGACCCGGTGATCCACCTTCTCAAGTCCGGTTGGGCGTTCGCCGGTGCGATCCATCGGCATAGGCGCAAGCGTCGCCACGCCTGGCCCCATATAGACTTGTGGCGCAACCGATGGATCGAGCATTTTCATCGAGCCCATGTCGTGACCCCCAGTGCTCATATCCATACCGGCCATGTCGCCATGCGACATATCCATACCCTCGCCGCCAGACATATCGCCCATCCCCATGTCTTTCATGGTGAGAAGCGGGCGTTCACGGAGGGTGGGAATGGGAGCGACCATCCCCATGCGCGGTGCCAAGGTTGCGCGGCACTGACCGGAACGGTCGATTGATTCCGCAATCAGCCCGTAAGCCATGCCATCCTTGGGCTGGACGATGACGTCATAGGTTTCGGCGATGGCAATCTGGAACTCGTCGGTCTCGACGGGTTGCACGTGCAGCCCGTCTGCCGCAACGACGGTAATTGGCAGGCCCGGAAGCCGCACATTGAAATTGGTCATGGCGGAAGCGTTGATTATCCGCAGACGGAGACGCTCGCCTGGGGCGAACAACCCGGTCCAGTTCTCCTGGGAACCATGCCCGTTGATCAAATAGCTATAGGTCGATCCGTTGACATCGGCGATGTCGGTCGGGTCCATCCGCATCTGGCCCCACATTTTGCGGTCGGCCTGCGATTGATCCTGGCTCTTGAGCATTCCCGCGACCGTCTGCCTGTTGTAATTGAAATAGCCACCCATCGCCTTCAATTTCCGAAGTTGCTCCATCG
>JANLPX010000403.1:0-2897 GCA_031367485.1 Alphaproteobacteria bacterium
GGCCTGCAAGACGCCTACGGGGTCGGACGCGGCAAGATGTACTACGAGCCCGCTGATGCGAACTTACCCAGCCTCACGGTTTGGGACACAGCCAAATATCTCAACTTCGTCCCGAAACTGTTCGACAAGCTCCGCGATACCTACGGCTTCGACCACCATTTGCTGCATGATGGCCATCACCGCCTGACCCCCATAGAGGCCGCGCGCCTTGGCAAGTCGGTCGAGCCCTATCAGCTCTTTTGGCTGGAAGACCTGACGCCCGCGGAAAACCAGGAAGCCTTCAAACTGATCCGCCAGCACACCACCACACCCCTGGCCGTGGGTGAGGTGTTCAACACCATCTGGGACTGCAAAGACCTGATCCAGAACCAACTGATCGACTATATCCGCTGCACTGTGGTGCGGGCCGGCGGCATCACCCATCTGCGTCGCATTGCCGACCTCGCGGCCCTCTATCAGATCCGCACCGGCTGTCACGGGGCTACCGATCTCTCGCCGGTGACCATGGGCGCGGCCCTACATTTCGACACCTGGGTGCCCAATTTCGGCATCCAGGAATACATGCGCCACACGCCAGAGACTGACGCGGTCTTCCCCCATGCCTACAGCTTCGAGCGTGGCTATCTGCACCCCGGTGAAGCCGCAGGTCACGGTGTCGATATCGACGAGACCCTGGCCGCCAAATATCCCTACCAACCCGCCTTTCTGCCCGTCGCCCGGCTCGAAGACGGGACCATGTGGAACTGGTAGATGCGCATCGTCGTCATCGGTGAAGGAATGCTGGAGCTCGCAAACTCCACATCCGGTTGGGCCCTAGGCTATGGCGGCGACACGCTCAACACCGCCGTCCACTTGGCGCGTCTGGGACACGACGTGGCCTATCTCACCGCGCTCGGCTCTGATCCGTTCAGCGCGGAGCTGACAGCCGCCTGGGCCGCAGAAGGCCTCGATACCAGCCTCATCCTCACCGACCCGACCCGAAGCCCCGGCCTCTACGCCATCCGCACCGACGCCACCGGCGAGCGCAGCTTCCACTATTGGCGCGACAACAGCGCCGCGCGCGGCATGTTCGATCTCCCCGGCATCGAAGCCGCCCTCGACAAGGCCCAGAGCGCAGACCTGATCATCTATTCCCTGATCACCCTGGCCATTCTGCCACCACAGGCCCGCATTCGACTGCTCAGTCTGTGTCGCCATCTCCGCGCCATAGGTGGCAAGGTCGCCTTTGACGGCAATTATCGGCCACGCCTGTGGCCCGATGCACAAGCCGCCATTTCCGCCCGCGACGCGGCCCTTGCCGAGGTCGACTTCGGCTTCCCCAGCCTAGACGACGAGCAAGCCTTGCAGCCGGGTCAAACCGCCGACGCCATCGCCGCCCACTGGACCAAGCTTGGCGTCACCGAAACCCCAGTCAAGCTCGGCCCCCAAGGCTGCCGCCTGCCGAACGGCACAATCCTTCTACCCACCGCTACCCTAACCCCGGTGGATACCAGCGGTGCCGGAGACGCCTTCAATGCCGGCTACCTCCATGCCCGCCTGAGCGGTGCCGCACCCCACGACGCCGCCCTGGCCGGTCACGACCTCGCCGCCTGGGTCATCATGCGCCCAGGTGCGATACCGGCGCGCGAACTAGGGTGACACTCGGGAATTACGGTGACACTCCACTTAACCCCCTATTTCGACCCTCGGGGGGTGTTAGTGAATACGAATTACGGTGACACTCCACTTAACCCCCTATTTCGACCCCCGGGAGGTATTAGTGGATAGTTAAGTGGAGTGTCACCGTAATTCATCACGCTAAGCAACGTGCCGAACTCCAGATTGCCGTCGACACTTAGCGAGCGATAGAGGCTTTCGAATAACGGTGACAGTGCACTTAACTGCCACAAAAACGACCAAGACATATCTCAGGACATCAAGTCATTAGGGGCACGGTCGCCTCAGTTGAGTGATCGAGTTCGTGTCCGTTCGTGAAGTTCGTGGCCAATCCTAACTACCGAAAGCCTTGAACACAGAGTTCGCAGAGGCTTCGCAGAGGACGCAGAGACGAACACCCTCAGCGATCGCTGCGGAATCTCAGCGCCCTCTGCGTTCCGCCCTTTGGGTCGCCGGGTCAGGCCGCTTGGACCTCCCCCAAAATACGCTACGCGCCGGTGGACGAACATCTCGTCCGTGCCCTTCCGTGCCGTCCGTGGTTCAAACTCCTTAGCTGCGGAACGAAAGTCAGTTGACAAGCCGGTTGTCACATGTTCCTGTTTCGTTCATGGACAACCTACCAACCCTCAGCGATGACGACATCGATGCCGAGCGCTCCGAGTGGCGGGCCAGGACTCTGCGTCAGTTGGTGGCCATCGGGATGGACATGGCGCGCATGCTGCAGGACCAAGCTAGGGAAGTTCAAGGCTCTGACCCGGGGGTGATCGGTGCTGATCTGTCGCTCCGCTTCCACCGGATCAGTCGCTCTATTCGCATGAGCTTGGCTCTGGATGCCAAGCTCATCGCGGGGTTCCAGGCGCAGATGAAAGAACGCAAGGCTGCGGTGCTGACCGAGCGCAAGGCCTTGGCCAAAGAGGCTGTGTCTCGTCAAGTTGACCGTGATACGCCTGACCGTGATCTTCACCGGGAGCGCTCTGATCGCATCGAGCGCGAAGACCTCGAAGACTTTTCTGACAAACCCGTCTCTGAGATCATTGCCATCATCTGTGCCGACCTAGGCATCACGCCAGACTGGCAGGCCTGGAGCTTGGAGCCCTGGGCCATGGAAGAGCGACGGACTGAGGTACCGGGATCACCCTACAACACCCACCCAACACCGATAGATCATACACCCAAAATACATAGCGACGACGACCTGCGAGAAGCCCCGGCTTAGCCGCCCCCCTCTTTGTCATCGCGCA
>JANLPX010000433.1:0-4455 GCA_031367485.1 Alphaproteobacteria bacterium
CTGCGGCGCGATGTTTGGAAATAAGACTACGGCGCAATTCACTAGCGATCAGCCGACCTCTAGCGTTACGCTGCGCGGAGAATTCCAGGGCCGAGTGCAGGGTCTCTCGCGCCATGGTTGGGTCAATCACGGTCTTGAGCTAACCTGGAGTGCGATAGCCTGGGCGCGTTATAGAAGATCGAATGGAATCCGTTACACAGGCCACTTGCCTGCCCCTATCCCTCGCACAAGCTGGAGAATGTCATGCCGCTCGGAACTCTTCAGAAGCCCCGCGAAATGGACACCCCGCAGGTTATCGCCCAGCGCGCCTATCTGGAGGCGAACACCGGCATCAAGGGGTTGGATATCTTGGAGCCTGGCGACACCCAGCGAGCCCTGGAACTCTTCCGCCGCGACGGCTTCGTCGTCATCGCCAATGTGCTGAACGACGAACAGACCGAGATCCTACGGAATGGCTGCAATGATGTCGTCAACGACATATTGGCTCTAGATCAGAACTATGCGGGCAATCGCGGATCGCACCGGTATTCCTTTGGCGGGTCGAGTCTCACGCGCAGCCAACTGCATCGCCCCGAATGGCAAATGCTGCTCGACATTCCAACGGTCAACGAGATCGTCACCGGGATCTTCGGGTCGCCGGACTATGTGCTTCGGGCCGCCAGTGGCGATTTCTGCTTGCCGGGCGCGGTTGAGTATCAGCCCTTACACTCAGACGTCCGCGATTGGAGCGACAAAGTCAGCTCGCCTTATAGCGCCTTCCACGATCCACGGCGGCAACTGACCGTCCGCGATTTGCCCTGCCCCTATGTCTGCGTCAATTTCCTACCCCAGGACGTCACACGCTTGAATGGCCCTACGCGCCAGATCCCGGGCACCCAGCATTCACGCGTTCCGATCCCCAATCTTGCCGACGAACCCGAGTGGATGCGTCTGAGCACGGTCTGTCCTGCGCCGGCCGGGGCGATCATGGTCCGCGATGTGCGGGCTTGGCACGGCGGAACGCCCAATGTGTCGGAGGCCGTTCGCTCGATCCCGAATCTGGAATTCTACGCGCCTTGGTTCAGAGAGCCCATCGTCCCGGGTATCACCTATAGCGACTACAAAAAGCTGTCAGAGCATGCGCAAAAGCTTGTGCAGCACTGCGTGGCCGACTCCAGCGAAATCCTGCAGACTGGTCCGACCCTTCGCGCACCCTGACGCCTGGAACTGTACCATGAAGTATCGCTCACTCGGTCGCTCGGCTTTGAAGGTTAGCCAGCTCTGCCTCGGCACGATGAATTTCGGACCGCGTACATCGGAGCCGGAGTCGTTCGCCATTTTGAACGCCGCGATCGACGCAGGGATCAATTTCATCGACACCGCCAACCAATATGGCGGCGCACTCGGCGTCGGCACCACCGAGACGATCTTGGGCAATTGGCTGGCGGAGGACAAATCTCGCCGCGACAAAATCGTGCTGGCCACCAAGGTTCATGAACCGATGTCAGACGATATCAACGACCGTGGGCTGTCGGCCCGCCACATCCAGATGGCCTGCGATGCAAGCTTGAGGCGCCTGGGGGTTGATCACATTGATCTCTACCAGATGCACCACATCGACCGCGCTGCATCCGTCGAGGAGATCTGGCAGGCGATGGACCGGCTGATCGCCCAGGGCAAGATTACCTATGTGGGCTCCAGCAATTTCCCTGGCTGGGGGATTGCTCAGTTCAATGAGAAGGCCATCGCCAAGCAGAGACTGGGTCTCGTCTCCGAACAGGGCCTCTACCACCTGATCGAACGCCGGGCTGAGATGGAGGTGCTGCCTGCCTGTCGCGCCTACGGCACCGGTTTCATTGTCTGGAGCCCCCTCGCTGGGGGTCTGCTGGCAGGTGCACTAGGTGACGGGGCTAGCCGCCGGGAGTCCGATGGTGCCAAGGCGGCTCGTGCCAAGCTCGCGCCACAACTTGACGCGTTCCATGTCGTCTGCACTGAGCTCGGAAAGCCCCCAAGCTCTGTGGCCTTAGCCTGGCTACTGCATCAGCCCGGCGTGACCTCCACGATCATCGGCCCAGGCAGCCTCAGTCAGCTCAGCAGCCTGCTGGAGGCCCCCGATATCCAGCTCGACGGAGAGACCCTCGACAAGATCGACGCCATCTTCCCACCCTGCGGGCCCGCGCCCGAAGCCTATGCCTGGTAGCTTGGCCCCGGTGGTGGCAGGGCAACTTATGGAAACCTGGCAGTCCGGAACCGTAGATATCTCCGGCGGACACCTTGCTTATCACCGCACGGGCGGCCTTGGACCCGCCCTGGTGTTGTCCCATGGCCTAACCGACAACGGCCTGTGTTGGAGCCGGTTCGCAGCGGCCTTGGCCTCCGAATTCGACATCATCATGCTGGACGCGCGTGGCCACGGGTTGAGTTCACGAATATCCGAAACTGAGCCTTTTGATCCGGCGTGGGACATAGCCGAAGCGGTCGAAGAGTTACGATTGGTGTCGCCGATTGTAATGGGACATTCAGTGGGTGCTCGGGCGACCGCATCCTATGCCAACGCCTATCCGGGGCGGGTCTCAAAGGTCATTCTGGAAGATCCTCCCTTTGGCCCAGTTGCTGATCCCGGCGTGTCCAAAGCGAGGCGCGAAAGATTTCGCGAGCATGTCGCAGCCTTCAGCTCGATGTCTGAGGCGCAAATCATGGCAAAGGGGAAATCAGCGACACCCCGTTGGCATGACGATGATTTCCCCGCCTGGGCCACAGCCAAGAGGCAAGTCGATCCAGAGGCGATGCCCGTCTACGACACGGCCTGGCAGGACTCGATTTCATGCATTGAGGCACCCACGCTTTTGATTTTCGGAGAGCCTGGCCATGGCGGCATTGTCACTCCTGAGATGGCCGAGGAAGCCCTCGAAGTGAACCCAAACATCACAACCGCGCAAATCAAGAATGCCGGCCACAATATTCGGCGCGAGAACTTCGCAGATTACCTAGCGGTGGTTCACAAGTTCATCCTAGAGTAATAGTCCCAACGCGAAATGAGGCTCGGCATTCCCCTTTGCCCGTTCAAACTGAAGCGGGAGCCGTTCCGACCTAACTGACTACATTCTGGGGCGCGCCTTGAGCGAACACCTGAATATTGGCAAGGGTTGTATCCAGAATTCGGCGAACCGCCTCATGGGTGTTGTAAGCGATATGGGGTGTGAGAATGACATTCGGAAGTCGCATTAGCGCGTGATCGGCTGCCAGCCCCCGCAGTGTTTCAAGTGTCAGATCGGGACCCTCGCGGAAAATTTGCGCCTCGTCTCCAAGCCAGGTCTCCTCCCCCAACACGTCGAGAGCCGCTCCCGCCAAGTGCCCTTGGGTTAACGCAAAGATCAGAGCTTCGGCATCGACCACGCCACCTCGCGAGGTGTTGACCAGCACGGCGCTGGGCTTCATCAGCGCAAATTGTCCGGTCGAGATCAAATGATGAGTTTCGGCACCGCCAGGCACATGCAGCGTTAGAACATCGCAAGAGGCCAAAACTTCAGCCAAGTCTGCGAAGCGAAACCCCAATGCCTGTGCCAAGCTTTGATCTGGTTTGGTATCAAAGGCGATGACGCCCATCCCAAAGCCCTTGGCTATTCGGATCACGCGCCAACCGATACCGCCGACGCCGACCACCCCTAATATCTTGCTGGCCAAGTCGAAGCCCCGCAGATCGACTTGGGAGAAGTCACCACGCTGGGTCCGCTCTACTGCGGCTGGGATATGTCTGCTGAGCGCAAGCAATAGTGCAAAAGTGTGCTCGGCAACCGTGGTATCGCCGTAGTCCGGTACGTTACAAACGGTGATCCCAGCGCCGCGACAATAGGCTAAATCGATGTGGTCAAACCCGGTTGATCGGGTGGCGATGAGCTTCAGGTTTCGAAATGGGGCCAGGGTTTCTGCGGTCAACTCGGAGTCGATGAAGGTAGAAATAATCTCCGCATCGTGAAAGTGGGGCCCAATCGCCCGAGCCAGAGGTTCCGCAAGACACGCCACTGTGTGGTCAGCCTCAAGTTGGTCGCAGATCAAGCGTTCGCTTTCCGCAACTTCGAACAGGACAATTTTCATTTTAGCGTACCCAGTGGTGTGTCAGACGCTATCAGGCATGGCCATTGCCGACCCAGATCGAAGCAACCCTGGATGACTAAGGCGACGCTGAATGTACCGGCCAGTGCATGCGGGCTGTGCGCATGCCCTTATAGCGGGTGGTCTCTCGGCTACTTTGAGTTGGATCAACACATACCTTGGAACGGTCGCCCATCAACGGCGTTGATCCTGCATCTATCCAACCAACGACCCTAATCCTTTAACTGCGGTGACGCACCATGCTGACGTTCAATGTCGTAAAAGAACCCTATGGCTGGGCGATCCGCATGGGTGATCGCATGAGCACACCCTATCGTTCGCGGTTGTCGGCGATCCGTGACGCGCATGGTTTGGCGGACGCCA
>JANLPX010000446.1:0-20720 GCA_031367485.1 Alphaproteobacteria bacterium
CGCACCGCAGAGGCGCGCTTGTCGGGACTGGCGAAACTCACAGGGGTCGGGACTGTGCCGGTCACCGCCACCACATCCTCAGGACTGGTGCCCCAGGTGAGCGTTGGCGCGATGCTGGCCGCATCAATTGTGACCTCGCGATCAAAAACCGCGTCATCGTCGGTAAAGAGCGTCTTCCAATAGCTGAGCGCCATCTCCCAAGCCACACCCTTCGGGGCGGCGGGACGGCCCATTACATAGGCAAAGGTGGTGTCGTCGGGGGCGACCAGGCCTGCGCGGGCCCCGCCCTCGATGGTGAGGTTGCATAGTGTCATTCGGCCTTCCATGGACAGGGCCCGGACCGCCTCACCGGCATATTCGATGACCGAGCCGGTGCCGCCTGCCGTGCCGATCTTACCAATGACGGCAAGCGCGAAATCCTTGGCCCCGACGCCAGGAGCGGGCGTGCCATCGATGGTGACGCGGAAGTTCTTGGACTTCTTTTGGCGCAGGGTCTGGGTGGCCAGCACATGCTCGACCTCCGAGGTGCCGATCCCCTGGGCCAAGGCCCCGAAGGCACCGTGGGTGGAGGTGTGGCTGTCGCCGCAGACAATCGTCATGCCCGGCTGGGTGCGACCTTGCTCAGGCCCCACCACATGAACGATGCCGTTGCGAATATCGCCCATGGGGAAGAACTCGATCCCGGCGTCCTCGACGTTGGCCTCCAGGGTTTGAAGTTGCAGACGGGCTTCCTCATCGGCTACGGCACCGATGCCCTTGGCCTGACCCTCCGTGGGGATATTGTGGTCTGCCACAGCCAAGGTGCGATCTGGGCGACGCACCTTGCGGCCATTAGACCTAAGGCCTGCAAAGGCCTGGGGCGTGGTCACCTCGTGGATCAGGTGCAGGTCAATATAGAGGATCGCCTCGCCGTCCTGTTCGGCAACGAGGTGGGCATCCCAGATTTTGTCGTAGAGTGTCTGTCCGGCCATCCTGGGGATGTAGTGTCTCACGCCCCCGAAAGTCCAGCATTGGTCGGTATTAGGCCGCAAGACTCATGGATTGCGGCAGGCAGCCTTGGCCGATGAGGGTAGTCCGCAGCGCTTCATCAAGGGGCGTGTGGGGCTCAGCGCCGAGGGTTTTGACCAGCTTGGCATTGTCCATCAAAACCGCATTGTCCCAGAGATATCGCATCTCCAACATCTCTCGCAACATCTCCACGAAGGGCGAGACCATAGCCATCGCAAACCAAGGCAGGGTCTTGCGGGACAGTTTGCGACCTGCGACCCGATCCAGAGCGTCGGCCATTTCCGCGCCGGTGATCTGGTGACCGCCATGATTGAAGTTGGAAAAGGGCGGGAGAGTCGCGTCGGCTTCGATCAGTTGTACAATACTTTCAGCGAAATCAGGTAGATAAGCCCACGCGTGGGTAACCCCCAGTGGCCCGGGCAAGGTTAGGGCTTGGATAGGCTTGCCCTTGGCGACCCATCCCTCGGTTAGCCAGGAGGAAGATGTTTTGGGTCCAAAGAAGTCGCCAGCGCGGACGATCAGACTGCGAACCCCCTCCATTGAAACAGCCTCTAGCCTGCGCTCTAGATCAACTCTGATCGCACCCTTGCGAGTCTTGGGATTCTGTGGCGAGGTTTCGTCGATGCGCGACCAAACGTCGGGACCGTAGTTGTAGATATTTCCGGGAAATACAATGCGAGCGCCCGTGGCCCGCGCCGCAGCTATGGTCGACTCGAGCATGGCGGGCACCAGCTTGGCCCAATTGGCGTAGCCAGCGGGGCTGGCACCATGGAAAATAATCTGTGCCCCTGTCGCGGCTGCGAGCACATCGGCGGGGTTCATGGCGTCTCCGATAACCCACTCGAGCGCAGCAGGACCCTTAGTTTTGGCGAAATCTGGATTACGATTCAGCGCGCGCACGCGCCAACCCCTTGCCAGCAGCGTGCGAGCGACTTCTCCGCCGATCGAGCCGGTGGCTCCCAAAACGAGTGCTATGGGCGTTTGCGTGTTCATCTGAAGTGTCCGTTCCTGAAGGTCAGGCCATAGTCGGCGTTGAACCGCCTAGACGGAATTGCGCATTATTCTGACCCTGCTATACAGAATTGCATGAAAAGCGATCCATCTTGGGACCTCTATCAGAGCCTACATGCGGTTCTGCAGTCGGGCAGTTTCTCGGCGGCATCGCGACTGAGGGGCCTTACTCAGCCGACCTTGGGTCGACATATCGAGTCCCTGGAGCAGAGCCTAGGCGCGCCGCTGTTCCTCCGCAGCCCTAGAGGCCTGACCCCGACGGATCTCGCTGAGAGTCTAAGACCTCATCTGGAAGAGATGGACGCCCATGCCGCCGCAGCTTTGCGCGATGCTTCCGGGGCCACCGATGGCGAGCGTGGCGTAGTTCGAGTTACGGTCAGCGAGATGATGGGGGCAGAAGTTCTGCCCGCCATGCTCGGATCTTTCCGTAGATTGCACCCCGACGTGGTGATTGAGCTGGTGCTGTCAGACAAGACAGAGGATCTGTCGCGTCGGGATGCCGACATAGCCGTGCGCATGACGCGCCCGACCCAAGGGTCGCTGGTGGCGCGCAAGGTGGGTATGATCGGTGTCGGATTCTACGCCACGGCTGACTACCTCGAGGATTTTGGAATTCCCGTCAGCATGAACGATCTAATGCAAGGCCACACCCTTATCGGATTTGATCGACAGAAGTTCAATCTGGAAGCTTTGAGTCATATTGACTTTGGGGGACGGGAATTGAACCGGGAACTGTTTGGAATTCGAACAGACAGCAGTGCCGCGCAGGCCGCGTCGGTCCGGGCCGGCATGGGCATCGGTGCGATCCAGCACACGCTCGCCCGTCGCTGGGGTTTGGTTCCGGTGCTGGCTAACGCCTTTAACTTCAACTTGGATATGTGGGTGGCAATGCACGAGAATCTCAAGGGTTCGCGTCGGATGCGTTTGATGTTTGATCATCTGGTCGCCAGCCTGCAGGCCTTCGACGCGGAGGCTCGGCAACCCGCTACCTCATTGTCGGCTCAATAGGCGTTGGGATCTCGGAACATCAATGGCACGGTTCGCAGGATAATCATCAAGTCCCGCCCAAGCGACCAGTTATCGATATAGGCGTTATCGGCATCCACGCGATTGGCCATGCAGCCTAAGTCTTCAATTTCACCACGATAGCCCGAGACCTGCGCGAGGCCGGTTAGGCCAGGCCTAGCCCGGAATCGCGCGGCATACTGTGAAATCTGGGCACCATAATAGTCATCATGCGCAACTGCGTGTGGGCGCGGACCAACAATGGACATGTCACCGCGCAAGATATTTAGCAGTTGCGGCAATTCATCCAGGCTGCACTTCCGCAACAAGAGGCCAAGCGGCGTAACGCGCGCGTCGTCCTTGGTCGCGTGCCGGATGTCGCCGTGATCTTCAGCCACCGTCATGGTGCGAAATTTGAAGATCGTGAAAACGCGCCCATTCAAGCCCGTGCGGCGTTGCCGGAACAGGATCGGACCGCGAGTCTCGAAACGCACCCCCACCGCGATAACTAGCAGCAGTGGAAGAAAAATCAGCAAAGCAAGGCTTGATAGGATGATGTCCAACCACCGCTTGGTGGAGTTGGCCGCCACCGACGCATCAATGACCTGAACCCTGGTCGAACGCGCCAGAATTAGCGGCGTCAGGTAGTGAACCGTCGCAGTCCGACGCACGCCCGGAGCCGTGCGAAGCGCATGCGCGCTCGCCTGGCGGTCCTCTGGCGACGCCGACTCAAACATTCCGCAAACCCCATCAGCGCCTAGGACGCCATACTACCCTTACGCAGTAACGGTTTTCTGACAGCGATCAACTTCGCGCACGCATCACACGAACTTTTAACCCAGATCGTGCCTTTATTGGTCAGGGTTGAGCAGAAGCTCGACAAATGAGGGCTCAAGACGAATGTCTGTGAACGCTTCCAGTGCGACCGTCGCGCAGTTTCCGCCCGTTCGTGACGCGCGGTACCCGATTGCCCTCGGCCTAGCCCTTGGCGGGCTTGCATCTTTGGGTCTCTGGGCGGGAATATTCCTAGGCGTCCGTGCCCTAATTTCCTAGCTTATGGCCCATCAGCAAGCTCAAGCAGATACCGCCCATAGGCAGTTTTCTCGAACAGATTGCCCCGCGCTCGCAGTTGGGTTCGATTGATGAACCCATTGGTGAAGGCAATTTCCTCAAGACACGCGACCTGAACGCCTTGGCGCTTTTGCATAACCCTGACAAACTCTGACGCCTCGATTAGGCTGTCATGCGTTCCGGTGTCTAGCCAAGCATAGCCCCGAGACATCTGCTCCACATAGAGGTCGCCTAGTTCCATATAGGCACGATTGAGATCAGTAATTTCGTACTCGTTTCGGGCTGACGGCCTAACCTGTTTGGCCAATTCGACCACGCGGTTGTCGTAGAAATAGAGACCGGTCACGGCCAGCCGCGACTTTGGCTCTGCCGGTTTCTCTTCCAAACTGACCGCACGTCCGTCGTCATCAAGCTCAACAACGCCGTAAGCCTGGGGCGTTTCGACTTGGTAGGCGAAGATCGTCGCCCCCGTCTCACGTCCAGCTGCTCGAGCCAGCAGATCCGAAATCCCCGCACCGAAGAAGATGTTGTCGCCTAAGACCAACGCCGCGCGATCACCGGCGAGGAATTCCTCCCCCAGTATGAAAGCCTGGGCGAGGCCGTTTGGCGTAGGTTGAACGGTATATTCAATATTTAGCCCCAGCTCAGCACCGGTCCCGAACAGTCGGCGGAAATTATCCAGATATTCCGGCGAGGAAATGATCAGGATGTCTCGGATCCCGGCCATCATAAGCACCGACATGGGGTAATAGATCATCGGCTTGTCATAGATCGGCAGCAGCTGTTTGTTCACCGCCAGTGTTGCCGGATGTAGCCGCGTGCCCGAACCTCCGGCTAGGATGATGCCCTTCATGTTTGCTCCTTACGCAGCGGTCAGCAATTCGTCGACCACCTGATCGACGGCTTGATGCCAGGGTCGGGGCACAATCCCGAAGTCCTGGGTGATTTTTGAAGTGTCCAAGCGCGAATTCATCGGCCGACGCGCGGGGGTTGGATAGTCCGAGCTGGGAATTGCTCGAACCACAGGAACCTTGTGATTGTAGTGCCCGGCGCGCTGAAAGACGCTTCGCGCCAGTTCGCACCATGTCGCCTCGCCGGAATTCACGAAATGATAGGTGCCGTGCGGGGCATCTTTTGAGGCCGTCAGCCGGTCTGCAATCGTGACAAGCGCGCCAGCGATATCGGCCGCGCTGGTAGGACAACCCCTTTGGTCGTCGACTACGGATAGTTGATCGCGGTCTTGGGCTAATCGCAACATAGTCTTGATGAAGTTCTGCCCGAAGGCGCTGACCACCCAAGCCGTTCGCAAGATAACGTGGCGCGGGTTTTGGGTTCGCACCGCCTGCTCACCCCCCTCTTTGGATGCCCCATAGACGCTGATCGGACCAACTGGGTCAGACTCAAGATAGGCCGATGGCTTCATGCCGTTAAAGACGTAGTCCGTCGAAACCTGGATCATTGGAACGCCCGCGTTCGCCGTTGCAAGGGCCAGCGCGGCAGGAGCCAAGGCATTGACCCGCCAAGCTTCGACGGGCTCAGATTCGGCACGATCAACTGCTGTGTAGGCACCAGCATTAATAACGAGATTCCAAGACTGGCTCTCGATATAGGCCATGATCGCGTCTGGGTCCGACAGGTTCAATTCTGCGCGAGCTGGGGCGACAACATCGAACCCGGCGGCCGCCAGCCGCTGAAACGCTAAACCGACCTGGCCGCCGCCCCCGGTCAGCAGCACCCTTGGCTTTTGATCTAGGCCCATGTGTTAGCTGACCGCTAATCCGAGGCGTTGACCGCCATAGGTCGCGTCGACGATCGGTCGCCACCAGGCTTCATTGTCTAGATACCAAACAACAGTGCGCTCGATGCCCGTCTCGAAGCTTTCTTGGGCTTTCCAGCCGAGTTCGCGCTCGAGCTTTGAGGCATCAATTGCGTAGCGGTGATCATGGCCAGGCCTGTCCGCCACATAGGCAATTTGGGTGCGGTATGACTTGCCGTCAGGCCTCGGTCGCAGCCGATCAAGCGCGTCACATATCCTATGGACCACCTCGAGGTTGGTCCGCTCGGCGTGCCCACCTATGATGTAGGATTGACCTGGAACGCCGGTTTCAAAGACCTTGGTCAGGGCGCGCGCATGATCATCTACATAGAGCCAGTCGCGGATGTTTTGACCTTGACCGTAGACGGGTAGCGGTTCGCCCGCCAACCCCTTGATAATCATCAAGGGGATCAGCTTCTCTGGGAAGTGATAGGGGCCATAATTATTGGAGCAATTGGTGATCAGGGTCGGCAAACCGTAGGTATGGTGCCAAGCGCGGACCAGATGGTCTGAGGATGCTTTTGAAGCGGAATAGGGAGAGCGAGGGTCATAAGCGGTGGTTTCAGTGAAAAACCCATCCTGGCCGAGGGAGCCAAACACCTCGTCGGTCGAGATGTGGTGAAACCGAAAGCGTTCTCGCGCCTCGCCATGTAGGTTTCTCCAATAGCTCAGGGTTTCCCCAACCATGTTGAAGGTCCCGACTATATTGGTCTGGATAAATGCCGCGGGGCCATCGATGGATCGGTCTACGTGAGACTCAGCCGCCAGATGGGTCACGACGTCCGGTCGAAAGGCGTCGAGCGCGGCACGAACTGCGCCCGAGTCACAAACGTCGGCCTCTGTGAAATGATACCTATTGCTAGCCGCTGCTGAGGCTAAGGATCGGAGATCCCCCGCATAGGTCAACTTATCGAGGTTGAGGACCTCATGCTCTGTGTGAGCCATCAGATGTCGGATTAGCGCCGATCCGATAAAGCCAGCGCCGCCAGTGACTAGAATTCGCAAGCACGTCCCCAAGTTCAATGGTGGGGCTGTTCCTCTATACGACCCCGTTTGACCTAGACGGAAGGGTCTAGGTGCGTGCCGACGCTCTTGCGGCGACCGGTGCTACATCCGTCGTCGCTTTCTGTGCGTCGAAGAAGCGCTTTTGCGCCGCGAGAATCCACAAATATGGCGGCACTGCTTCTTCTTGGAAGCGGTAGGCGCGACCATACTCGTCATCTTCGGCTGTCACCAGGACGCCCTTAGATGCCAGGTCCTCGATGACCGCCCGGCAATTCTCGGAATTGGCAGCCGTCGGGTAGAGAACATCGATATCAGCAGCATCAAACCGGCCACCATTGAACATCGATGACCCAGCCAGCATGCCCAAGATCTGACGAACACCGTTCTTGGTGACCTTGTCTATCTGCATCTGAGAGTGTCGCGAGATTCGACCTTGGAACTCGACCAAGGCTTGATCAACAGCCACGGCCACATCCTCTACGACGACCTTTAATCGGCCCTTGTCCACTGCGGCGAGGCCGGCATGGTGGCTTAGCAGGCTCGCGATGTAGGGCGAACCGTTTGACACAGCGGTGATGAACTCGGTCGATGTCGGATCGTACCCAACGCTCGATACAGTTTGCCCATTCTCAATCAGGTGATGAACTTCGGCAGTTGTCATTTTCGGCACTTGCAACGCGAAAATGTTGCGACGGATCGAAGGAATATGTTCCACCAGTTCCGTCAAATCTCCAGCAACACCGGCAATCACCAACTGCACGCGCACAGAGCGGTCAGAGAGGTTCTTGATCAACTCGG
This sequence comes from Alphaproteobacteria bacterium, assembly GCA_031367485.1. Classification (GTDB taxonomy): domain Bacteria; phylum Pseudomonadota; class Alphaproteobacteria; order Caulobacterales; family Caulobacteraceae; genus Phenylobacterium. The sequence goes on from JANLPX010000446.1 coordinate 7,715, forward strand.
CGATGTTCCTGCGGAAATCCGCCGACTCGCAAATATCAAACTCATCCAGGATGATCAGCACGCGTGTGCCGATAATCTTGGCGAATACGTCTGAGACCTGACGCGGTGAGACTTGACCCTTTGGCAGCAAATCGGCGACCGACTGCCCGCGCTCAGATTCTTCAGCCGTCGGCGAAAAACCCGAGTGGAATAACAATGGTATTTCCGCAGCTACCGCCCGGAACAGTTCATCGAAATTTGAGCTAGCGCCGCAGGACGAATAGATCACGATGTAGCGTGCATCCCGCGCGGCCTGGGCGAGAACGTGAACGAGGCTGGTTTTTCCAATACCCCGTTCTCCGTAGAGGATGACGTGAACGCGTTGATCTTCCAGACTGCGGATCAGTGTCGTCAGCACATCGACGCGACCGGCAAACATGCGGCGATCGACAACCGGCTGTGATGGCGTAAACGCCGCCCGCAGCTTCATCCGCGCCGCGCCAAACCGGTCCGACAGCTTTGGACTAAGTTGATCGCCAGCGGTCGACTGAAACTTTGGGAAGGACGGCAACAAGCCACCTGATTTTCGTCCCGCGCCGTCAGCAGGCACCGAGGCGGTCATAATCGAGCCGGTGAAGCCCTTGCTTGGTTCCGCAGGCTTGGGCCTACGGCTCCAAGTGCTTGGCAGAAATTTATTTACCCAGCTCACGGCGCCTCCTGGCACGCTTTGTCGCAATGCATCATCAAGACGACGGTCGGATCGTGACCAGAACAGTCGCGATACCATAGACACAGGTCTTGTGGCGACACTTTGGCTCATCACCGGTTGCGTCGGCGTTAATAATGCTGCGCAGATTTCAGTTCGCTTGTCTAAATCTCACAATCAAGCTCTCAGAACTTTAGATTGAAAGGCTTTAAGACTACCACGATATAGACCAGCACGCCGATAACGAGCGCCGCGCCCAATTGTTCCTGATGTTTGTTGCCCAGGTAATTGGCTATGGCGCAGCCGATGGCCGCAGGGAAATACTGCATAATATGATCTTGGGGTGCCTCTTCGGCGGTTGATCGATGCAAGAAGAGTACGATTAGCCCCCCAAAAATGGCGACGGTCACCCAATCGAAAATCGTTTCCATGTTCTAGGTCCCAAACCCCAAACCGCGCGGGCTGAGCTACGCCCAACCCATAGTCTTCGCAGAAGCTTGCAAGCGTCATGCCGCCGCGATGAGGGCGTAAATAGGGACTAAGCCCTTAAATGGAATGAATCGGACGCTCGAAATGGCGCGATGGACTGACAATCGCCCAGCGCGGGCAGGGGTGGCGTCCCGAAATGAAAACGGCGGCCCATCAACGAGCCGCCGTTCTGAATTCGTAAGGCGTTTTGGAAACTAGGAAGCCTTGGTATCGTCCTTGGCACCTGATGACATTTGGCGCTCGGCGATCCGGGCTGACTTCCCGCGACGGTCGCGCAGATAATAGAGCTTGGCGCGCCGCACGACACCGCGACGCTTCACTTCGATGGAGTCGATCATCGGCGAATGGATTGGGAACACGCGCTCCACGCCCTCACCGAATGAAATCTTACGGACCGTGAAGCTTTCATTGATCCCGCCGCCTTGGCGGGCAATGCAGACGCCCTCATAGGCCTGAACGCGCTCGCGTTCGCCTTCCTTGATCTTCACATTGACTCGGACGGTGTCGCCCGGTTGGAACTCGGGGATGGTGCGGGTAGCCAACAGACGGTCGGCTTCTTCCTTTTCCAGTTCCTGGATCAGGTTCATGGGGTAGTTCCTTTCATTGCGGGCCTGAATTGCCCTTTGCTTGTTGATTGGCCAGATGCTGCGCCCATAAATCTGGCCGCATATCTCGCGTCGTCCGTTCCCGTTGTGCCTGCCGCCAAGCCGCCACGTGACCGTGATGACCCCCCAACAGGACCTCAGGAATATCTAAGCCTTCAAAGGTCCGCGGTCTTGTGAACTGCGGGTGCTCTAGAAGCCCGTCCTCGAAACTCTCTTCACTTAGGCTGGCGGCCTGACCAAGGACACCGGGCACCAGCCTTACGCACGCTTCAATCACCACAAGCGCCGCAGCCTCGCCACCGGCCAGTACCGCGTCCCCTACAGAGACCTCCTCGAACCCCCGGGCATCAAGCACCCGTTGGTCCACCCCTTCAAACCGCCCGGCCAGAACAATCAGTCCGCGACCTTGCGACCAGTCTTTCACGCGCGCCTGGGTCAGGGGCCTTCCCCGTGCGCTCATATATAAAAGCGGCCGTCCTCGCTGGTCCACGCTATCTAGCGCAGCTGCGATCACGTCCGCCCGCATCACCTGTCCTGGTCCGCCACCGGCAGGGGTGTCGTCAAGGAAGCCGCGCTTATCTGCGGAAAAGTCGCGAATGTCCAGTGTTTCCAAGGACCAAAGGCCCAACTCCCGCCAAGCCGTTCCGATCAGCGAAACACCGAGCGGCCCAGGAAAGGCTTCTGGGAACATGGTCAGGACGGTGGCGTCGAAGGGCATGGACGCCTTCTGGACCAAGATGGCACATCTTTCGAGTCTGTCGCACCAACTTCAACCACGGGAACTTACAGCGGGCTTTCCTTGCCGCCAAGGCGAGTTGGGCCTAATCGAACTTCTTCGCACCGCAGCAATATCCGAGCCGACCATGGAAACCCCCGAAGACCTGACCGAAACCTTGGCGTTAGAGCGTCTTGAGGTAAATCTGTTTCGCGGGATCAGTAGCGATGACGGGCCGGGCCGTATCTTTGGCGGCCAAGTGATCGCCCAATCCCTGCTCGCGGCCTATGAAACCGTCGAGGACAGGCTTTGCCATTCTCTGCACTGCTATTTTATCCGTCCGGGTGACCCCAGTGTGCCGATCATATTCGAGGTGGATCGGTCCCGCGACGGCGGATCCTTCACCACCCGGCGGGTGATTGCCGTTCAGCACGGCCAGCAAATTTTCAATCTGGCGGCGTCGTTTCAGGTCGCCGAAGAGGGTTATGAGCATCAGGCGCCTATGCTGAGTGTAACGGGTCCAGACGAGCTTCCCACCGAGGCGCAAGCGCAGGCTGCGGCCATAGCCAGAATGCCGGAGGAGGCCCGCAAATGGATCATGCGCCCGCGCCCGATCGAGATGCGGCCAGTCGATGGGGGGAGTTTCTTCGACGGTAAGGCTCCCGAGAGCCGGGAACCGGAGAGTCAGAGCTGGTTCCGGGCCAAGGCACCGATTGGCAATGACCAACACATGCACCAAGTGGTGATGGCCTACGCGTCAGACATGAGCCTACTCTCGACCGCCATGCGCCCCCATCGGATCCACTGGCAGACCAAGGGATTTCAATCGGCCAGCCTAGATCACGCCATGTGGTTCCACAAACCCGTGAACTTCAACAATTGGCACCTCTATCAGCAGGATAGCCCCAGCGCCTCGGGTGGGCGCGGCTTCATTCGGGGCGCGATCTACGCGCAGGATGGCACGCTCGTGGCCAGCGTTGCGCAAGAGGGACTGATCCGCATGCGCAAGGAAAAGTAGGGTCTATTCCACCTGTGCCGGTGGTGCAGCGATTAATTTTCCCTGCGCCATGCGCACTTCTGGCACCGCCTCGCGGGTAAACGGCAGCCACCAACTGAGGCCCTTAGCGGGTTGGATTTCCAGCAGGTCACCGGCACCGAAGTCCTGCACCGCCTTGACTGTGCCGAGACTATCACCTGCCGTTGTCTCAACAGACAATCCGATCAGGTCGGCCAGATAGAACTCATCCTCTTCAGGCGGGGGCAGGTCGGCGCGGGCAATATACAGTTTGAGACCGCGCAATCTTTCAGCACTATCGCGGTCGTCTGAGCCTTCTACGCGGGCGACTAGAGCGCCCTTCGCTGGACGAACCGACAGCAGGACAATGCCGGGCGACCCGTCGGCCAGTGAGAGTGCCTTGTAGGTTCCCAGCGCCATAGGATCGGCAGTGAAGGTGGTGATCCTTACCTCGCCACGCACACCATGCGGCGCGCCGACTTGGGCCACCAGGAGGAGCTGATCGCTATCCACGCTCAAACCCCTCCCACATGGCAGGACTAGCCTTCAGTCGTTTCGGCGGCTGGTGCTTCTTCGGTTGCAGCTTCAGCAACAGGCGCTGCTTCTGCGACAGCTTCAGTGGCCGGTGCGGCCTCCTCGGCTTGAGCCTGTTCAGCTGCAGCTTCAGCAACAGGCGCTTCTTGTGCGACCGGTGCGGCTTCAACTTCTGCCGGGGCCTCCACAGCGACAGGGGCTTCGACAACGACTTCCGGTTCTGGAGCGGGGGTCGGTGCAGGCGCAGCTGCGGCCTCAGCGGCGGCCGTCACAGCATCTGCATCGCGCTTTGCACGCTCTTCGATGCGTTCTTTAGCCTTCTTGCCAGGCTCGCCCTTCTTGGGGTTGTTGCCGTGCTCCCACTTCACCAGACCTTCTTTGGCCAGGAAGCGTGCGACGCGATCGGTGGGTTGAGCCCCCTTAGAGAGCCACTCTTGAATCCGGTCGAGCTTCAGGGTGACGCGGGTGGGATCGTCCTTCTTGAGCAGCGGGTTGTGGGTGCCCACCTTTTCAATGAAGCGTCCGTCGCGGGGCGAGTGGCTGTCGGCCACGACGATGGAATAATAGGGGCGCTTCTTGGTGCCGCCACGGGCAAGACGAATTTTCAGCATGGTTAGTCCTTTTTGATCTTAGGATTTCTTGAAGGGATTGAAGCCTGGCGGAAGCCCGCCGAGGCCTGGAAGTTTTGGTGCGCCTAGCCCAGACATTCCGCCCTGGGCCATCTTGGAAAGTTCTTCGAGCTGCTTGGCGTCGGGCATCTTGCCGCCGCCCATGGCTTTCATCCGGTCCATGCCGCCGCCGCCGCCCATCATGCCGGCCATCTGAGCAAAGCCCTTGCCACCGTTGCGGCTCATCATCTTGAAGGCATCTGCCATCTGACGATGCTGCTTCAGCAGGCGGTTGACCTCAGAAACATCCACCCCAGCTCCGGCGGCGATCCGCCGTTTGCGCGAGGCCGCCAAGATGTCGGGCTTTTTGCGCTCCAGCTTCGTCATCGACGAGATGATCGCCGACTGGCGATCCAGCGCTTTGTCGGAAATATTGGCGTCAGCGATCTGTTTCTTGATTTTCTGGACGCCGGGCAGCATGCCCATCAGACCCTGCATCCCGCCCATGGCCTTCATCTGCGCGAACTGCTCAGACATCATGTCGAGGTCGAACTGTCCTTTGGCGAGCCGCTTGGCCATGGCTTCGGCCTTGGCGACGTCCAGGTCCTGGGTTGCCCGCTCGACCAGAGCCACGATGTCGCCCTGGCCCAGTATGCGGCCAGCCACGCGGGCCGCATCAAAGACTTCCAGACCGTCGATCTTTTCCGAGGTGCCTAGGAACTTGATCGGCAGATTGGTGACAGCCCGCATGGAGAGCGCAGCACCGCCGCGCCCGTCGCCGTCGGCCCGCGTCAATATCAGGCCAGTGAGCGGTAGGCGTTCATGGAAAGCGGTGGCCGTGCGCACAGCGTCCTGGCCGGTCAAGCTGTCAGCGACCAACAACGTTTCGGACGGATTGGCGATTCGAGCGATCTCAGCGGCCTCGGCCATCATCGCTTCGTCGAGCGAGGTGCGACCGGCCGTGTCGAGGATCAGGACATCATAGCCCTGCAGCTTGGCTGCGCTCATGGCGCGCCGGGCTATGTCGGGTGCCGATTGGCCCACAACGATAGGCAGGAACTCGGCCTGCACCTGCTTGGCCAGGGTCTGGAGTTGTTCCATGGCCGCAGGCCGTCGGGTATCCAGCGAGGCCAGCAAGACTTTCTTACGATCGCGCACCAGCCTCAAGGCCAGCTTGGCCGCGGTGGTGGTCTTACCCGAGCCTTGCAGGCCGGCCATCAGGATCACAGTCGGGGGATTGAGGCTGATATTCAGCCCCTCGGCGACGTCGCCACCCAGCATCTCGACCAGCCCGTCATAGGTGATCTTGACCACCTGATCGGCTGGGCGGACCGAACGAATGACTTCCTCACCGCCTGCGCGTTCTTTAGCCTTGGCGATGAACTCACGCACCACGGGCAGCGCGACATCGGCCTCCAGCAGCGCGGTGCGTACCTCGCGCAACGCCTCGTCGATGTCTTTATCAGACAGCACCCCGCGACCGGAGAGCCGGTCGAATACGGTAGATAGCCGATCTGTTAGCGCGTCGAACAAAGTTCACCCAATCCAGTGGCCCAAACGCAATCGACCCCCGTGGACGATTGCGTCGACGGGGGGCCTCGCCGTCCTCGTCCCGCATGAAGATCGCAGGGGTTGTGACGGTGGAGGGCGCGATTGCTCTGCGCCGGAAGGCGCGGTCTATGCGCTACGGGGGGAGAAAGGTCAAGGAATGGTCGTTAGCTTTGAACCACCCATTGGCCGGCGTTATCTTGGCAAGCCGTGTAGCGGCGGGTCTCTGGTGCGCCGTCTCTGGTGGCCAAGGTTTGGTCAAACGTCTTGCAACTCGGACCAGAAGACTGCGCATAGGTCGTAGCGCCGACCATGGAGACCACGCTCTCCGACACATAGCCCCGGCCGACGCCGCCATTGCCAACCAGAAGCCAGTTGGTGCCGCTGACGCGCGCGATGGCATCAATCGCTTCGCCCCTCTTGAGCTTACCGACCACGGGGCTGGATGTGGTGGGCGCGCCGCGCAAGTTGGCGACATTTCGGGCCTGATACCGACCGCTGGCCCCATCATAGCCATTGGCTAGGCTCACGCCGGAGGCGAGGCGCAAGCCAGCTAAGTTCACCGGCGGGGGTAGGTTTGGATTGGAGACCACTTGAACATTGCCTGAAGCGCCCGTATCCGGGTTGCTCCAGCTTTGCGAGCCGCCACGGTTCAACGCGTCCTCTGCTGCCTGCTGAGCCTTTTGCTGATCACTGGCTTGCATCCGACAACCGACATATGAGCCAGCCGCAGCGCCCAATGCCGCGCCCAGCACTGTGCCTAGCGCGCGATCTTTCTTTGAAAGCTGATTGCCAACGGCCCCGCCGACCACGCCACCGATGACCGCTGCTGTACCTTGCTTATTGCCCTCGGCGTCGCATCTGAAAATCGACGACAGAGGATTGCCTCGGCCAAAGGACTGCTGAGCTTGAAGCGATCCAGGGGCCGCCAGCGCGGCGACGAGGGCCAGGGCGGTGAATTTGGTGGCGGACATCGATTTCTCCTGAGCAAGCCGAAGTGGAAGCTTAACCATGTTAACGGCCAGCATCCCACTTCGTTCCGCAGCGGGTCATCATCAGTCGGTCGGAAAGCCCTTGTCACGAAGGTAGGCCTTCACATCGGGATCGCGACCCCGGAACGCGCGATATTGATCGGCCGGGTCGATGGTGTTGCCCACGCTCATGATCTTGTCGTGTAGGCGCTTGGCCACGGTCTTATCATAGGGCCCGCTGGCCTCGGTGAACGCCTCAAACGCATCGTGATCCAACACCTCTGACCAGAGATAGCTATAGTACCCGGCCGAATAGCCATCGCCAGCGAAGATGTGCTGGAACTGTGGCGTTCGGTGGCGCATCGGCAGTTCTTCGGGCATGCCCAGTTTGGCCAGTTCTTCCCGCTCGAAGGCGTCGGGATCGATGTCCGCGTCGCCCGCTAAATGCAGCTTCATATCTATCAGGGCCGAGGCTAGGTACTCGGTGACGTCAAAACCCTTCCGGAAGGTGTGGGTTTTTGTGATCTTGGCCACCAATTCGGGTGGAATTGGCTTGCCGGTTATATGGTGCAGAGCAAAGCGGCTGAGCACCTCTGGCGTCGCCAGCCAATTCTCATTCACTTGACTGGGGAACTCCACATAGTCCCGCGCCACGCGGGTTCCCGAGACCGAGGGATAGTTCACATTGGAGTTCAGACCGTGCAGGGCGTGGCCAAATTCATGGAATAGCGTCGTCGCGTCGTCCCAGGAAATCAGCACCGGTTGGCCCGGAGCGCCCTTCACGAAGTTCGAGTTATTGGAGACGATAGTCGTGACGGGGCTGTCGAATTTTTCCTGCGCTCGATAGGCGTTCATCCAGGCACCAGAGCGTTTGCCCGACCGCGCATAGGGGTCGAAATACCAAAGGCCGACATGCTTGCCGGCGGCGGACTTCACCTCCCAGACCCGGATGTCAGGATGCGCCACCGTGACGTTGTGGATCTGGGCAAACTGGAAACCGTACAGCTGGCCCGCTGCCCACTGCATACCCTCACGCAATTTCTCCAGCTGCAGGTAGGCCTTCACTTCATTCATATCGAGGTCGTAATTGGCGGTGCGGACCTTCTCCGCATAGTAGCGATAGTCCCAGGCTGCGATCTTGATCCCGGCCTTGTCCTTTTCGGCGAGGGCCTGCATCTCGGCCACTTCCTGGTGCACGCGGGCGACTGCGAAAGGCCAGACTCGCGTCATCAGGGCCATGGCGTTTTCGGGAGTCTTGGCCATGGCGTTTTCGACCCGCCAATGGGCGTGGGTGGCATAACCCAATAGCTTGGCCCGTTCGGCGCGGAGCTTCAGGATCTTCTTGATGATCGCATTATTGTCCTTGGCGTCGCCGTTATCGCCTCGGCTGTAAAAGGTGCGCCAGACCTTTTCACGCAGATCGCGACGATCAGAATAGGTCAGGAACGGATCCATGGACGAGCGTGTGTTCAGGATCGCCCATTGGCCCTTGTGGCCTCGCTCCTGGGCTGCACCAGCGGCGGCAGCGCGAACGTCTGTTGGCAAACCCGCTAAATCGCTGTCGTTTGTTAGATAGAGGACATAGTCGGTTTCGTCCGCCAGCAGGTTTTGGCTAAAGGTAGTGAAATACCCAGCCAACTCCTGATTAATCGCGGCAATACGGGTCTTAGCTCCGGGCGAAAGTTTGGCTCCCGAGCGGACGAAGTTATTCCAATAGATCCAGGTCAGGCGCTTCTGCTCGTCACTTAAGCCTGCCGCGCCGCGGGAATTGTAAACCGCTTCAATCCGGTGGAAGAGCGCCGGGTTTTGCATGATTGAGTCACTATGGGCGGCCAGTAGCGGCTCGAGCTCGGTCTCGGCCGCCTGCATCTCGCTATTCGAGAGCGTGCTGGTCCAGACCCCGTAAAATGTGCCGGTTCGACTGCTGACCCTGCCAGAGCGCTCTAGTGCAGCGATGGTATTCTCGAAGCTCGGAGCTGCCTTGTTGTTGGTAATTGCGGCGATTTCAGCAAGTTCAAGCGCCATGGCCTCTTTCATGGCCGGAACGAAGTCGGCGATCTTCACCTGATCAAACGCCGGCACACCCCCGTAAGGGCCAATCCAGGGCTTGAGGAGCGGGTTGGCTGTCGCCGCTTTGGCGAGGGTGGTTTGGGATAGGGCCGCAACCGCGGCAGTCGCGGTAAGAAACGTGCGCCTTTGCATAGGGTCTCCGGGAGCAATTTTGAATTGACCCCAGACTACTCACTCACAGCCGCTACGTCACGCGACGGCGTCGAAATGTTCGAATTTACGCTGCCTTAGGTAGGAGCGGGCGGATGGCCTCGGCGGCTGACAGAGCACAATCACCACCCCGGCGCTCAAGTTCACTGACTTCATGAGCCAAGGCTTCGCTGATTTCACGATGTGCTAGAGGCGACAAATTCAGCAGGGCCTGAGTTGATGCCCGCGCCAAGGCAAGGGCGGTCTCCAGATCGACATCCACCGAAGCCGACCAATTGGAGTTGAGGGCAAGCGCGATATCATCATCCGACGGGGTCGAGGCCGCGTCTGAGCGGGGATTGTGGGTCATTTTCAAGTCTCTGATTTTTATGGGTCAGCGGCCCCTTGGTTTGCACCGGGGCTATTGCTCTCGATAAACGCTGATAATGTTGCATTGCGATATGGTAGTTAACGGCCAGTTTGTCAATGTTCTGAACCGTTCGGAGGGCTAGCCCCCTAGCGTCGCAAGCGGGCCTCGGCTACCTCAGTCAACCATGGCAATTGGCGTTTTCGATTCCGGCGTAGGCGGCTTGACGGTTCATCGCAAGCTTGTCGACCGTTTCCCAAATGCCGACTTCATCTATCTCGCCGACCAGAAGAACGCCCCCTATGGCGACCGTCAGGGGGAGGAGATTGTTGAGCTGACTAAGGCGGGATGTGAGCGCCTGTTCGATGCGGGTTGCGATGTCGTGGTCTTGGCCTGCAATACCGCCTCAGCCATAGCCTTGCGTCGCTTGCAACAAAACTGGCTCCCGGCTTACCGCCGAACCCTAGGCCGCCCAGTCAATGTACTGGGTATTATCGTGCCGACAATTGAGGCCGCCACGGGCCTGCCTTGGGAGCATGAGGCTGACCGCCGCGGCGACAAGGTTGAGAAGCTCGACATCCTGGCGGTGTTTGCAACGCCCGCCACCGCCCGCTCACGTGTCTATGAGATCGAGATCGATAAACGCCGCCAGGACGTCGCCGTATTTGTCGAGCCCTGCCTTGATCTGGCTCAGATGATCGAAACAGGTGCCGGGGCCGTTGAATTGGCCACAGTTGTTGAGCATCACGTCAAACAAATAACGAGCCGCATTGGCCGCGCGCCGGACAGAGCGATCCTGGGCTGCACCCATTACGAGATCGTCGCCGATATATTCCGCGCGGCCCTGAAACCCGGAACCCCGTTGATCCACCAGCCCGATGCGACAGCAGATGCGCTCAGTGCCTATTTAGCCAAACACCCTGAGTTTCGGCAGGGTAACGATGGTCGCCGTACATTCCTGACGACGGGTCTGCCGGGCCCGCAAAACGCGCTCGTCCAAACCTTTTGGGGCGGTGCGATTGCCTTCGAGTCGGCCTAGCCTCCCATGCTTCCCACCTTGCGTCAGTTACAATATCTGAAGCTGCTGGCCCAGTGCGGAGCCTTCGGTAAAGCGGCTGATGCCGCACATGTCACCCAACCGACCCTATCGGCGGGCATTCTGGAGCTGGAAAAAATCCTCGGCTCGCCCGTCGTGGATCGGGCGCGATCGGGGGTTATTCTAACGGCGACCGGCGAGGCGGCCCTTGCTAGGGCTCACCGGATTCTCAACGAGGCGGAAGAACTGGTCCAAGCCGCACGACTGGCTGGCCAACCGCTGGTCGGGCGATTCCGGCTGGGTGTGATCCCGACCATCGCGCCCTTCCTGTTGCCCAGGGTTCTGCCGCTCTTGCGTACTCAGTTTCCTAAACTGCGACTGTTTCTCCGCGAAGACCAAACCCAGAGGCTGATCGCCGACCTCAAGAGCGGCAGCCTCGATGCGGCGCTTATCGCTCTACCCTTCGACACCCATGGTCTCGCCTACGCCCATGTGGCGGATGACGAGCTTCTAGCTGCCCTGCCAGCCAATCACCCCCTCGCGGCTCAACGGGAAACCCCGGCCTCGGCCTTGGCGGGGGAAGATCTTATCCTGTTAGAGGACGGTCATTGTCTGCGCGACCACGCCCTGGCGGCTTGCGATATCAAGCCGTCGCGTATGCCGGACGGCGAAATGACCTTTGCAGCTACCTCCCTGTCGACCTTGGTTCAGATGGTCGGGTCTGGCCTGGGAATTACGCTCTTGCCCGCCATGGCGATCGACGCGGGCTTGACCGACAGCATCCCCGTCGCGATCCGACATCTCGCCGCGCGCCATCCCAGTCGCGAAATCGTCGTGGCTTGGCGCGCTGGATCGAGCCGCGCCGAAGAAGGCCGTCTATTGGCCGAAACCCTCCGCCTCAAATAGATTCAAAAAAGATATATCTTTGTCTTGCATTTAGAATAGTAAAAGATATATCTGACAAATCGATAGCATTCGATATGTCTAAATAGGATCAAATATGCATAGGCACTTTTGGAAACACCACGAACACCGCAGCCGGCACGGATGGGCCGGTCACATGCGCGACCACATGCGAGCTCGCCACGGGCGTCACAGCGAAGGCCGAGTTGGCAGGCTATTGGAACACGGCGATCTTCGCTTCGTGATCCTCTCCCTGGTCGCCGAGAAACCCCGCCACGGCTATGACGTCATGCGCGAACTAGAAGAGCGGACGGGCGGCACCTACCGACCCTCGCCGGGCGTCATCTATCCTACCTTTTCCCTCCTGGAAGACGAGGGGTTCGTGCGTAATGTCGGTGATGAAGGTGGTCGTAAAGCCTACGAAATCACCCAGGCTGGCAAGGAAGCTCTCGAGGCCAATCGTCTCATGGTCGATGCAATCTTCGCACGGCTAGACGAAGCTGGGGCCCAGTCCTCTGGTGCCCGACCCAAACTTCAGCGCGCCATCGCCAATTTTCACATGGCCCTTGGCCTACGCTTAAAGCGCGGCGAAGTCAGCGAGGCCCAGATCGACGCCATAGCCGCGATGATCGACGAGGCGGCGCTGAAGATCGAAGGGGCTTAGTCAGCGACCCGGCGCGTGAAATAGAGCGCCAGTTCGTCATCGACCCGTACCACTTGGCCCGGCTGGACCTGGACCTGCTCGGCGGCGATGCCTCTGCCGTCGGGCACATAACCGCGCAACACATAGAGCCGCTGAGCCGGGCCATAGTCAGGATAGAGCCCAACGCCGATCCCGGCAGTCTTAGACCGTGTGGCGATCAAGGCTTCGGCGGCGTCCATCAGGGCCAAGCCGATCCCCTGGCGACGAAACCGGGGCAACACATTGAAGTCCTGGATCTCCGGAATCCCTGCTTCTCGGAACGGGGCATAGCCGGTCTGCCAAACCACGGTGACATAGCCTGCAAAGACGTCGTCCAAACGTGCCACCAGCACTGGGCGGACATCGGCTGCCTGCTCTTCCAGATAGGCCTCGTACTGCGCGGCAGGCTTATTCCAGCCGATAGCCTCGAAGGCGGTCTGAAAGATCGGTGGATCTTCGGGGCGAAGAGGCGTGATTTCCAGCATCAGTCCATCAGTTTCTGGGCCAAGTAGACATAGTGCCTGGCCCAGCGGCCTGCATTCAGCTCGGGATCGGCATCATTGGCATGGCCGCCAAAGGTCTGCTCGAAATAGAGATAGGGTACCCCCATCGCCTCCAGCTTGGCCGCGAACTTCCGGGCATGGCCAGG
>JANLPX010000018.1:0-6696 GCA_031367485.1 Alphaproteobacteria bacterium
CTTTAGGAAAGCGCTGCTCTATCCTGCTGAGCTACCGGGCCTGCGCTGGGGGTGATAGCGTATGGCAGGGTGTTTGGGGAGGGGTGATCGCGTGCGCAAGCTTGTAGGTTTGTTGTATGTTCAGGTGCTGTTCGGCATTGCTTTAGGGATCCTGGTTGGGGCGGTGTGGCCACACATCGGCGTGCAGCTAAAACCGCTGGGTGATGGGTTCATTCGGTTGATCAAGATGGCCATCGCGCCGGTGATTTTCTGCACCGTGGCCGGCGGTATCGCGCGGATGAGCGACATGAAGGCCTTCGGGCGGCTGGGGGCCAAGACACTTCTCTATTTCGAGGTGATCTCGACCTTGGCTTTGGTCATCGGTCTTGTCGTCGGCAGGCTGGTGCAGCCGGGTCGCGGGTTCAATGTTGATCCCGCAACGCTCGATCCCACCGTGGCCGCCGGTTATGTCGATAAGGCCAAGCATGGTGGCACCCTGGTCGAGTACCTGCTTAACCTGATCCCCGAGACGTTCTTCGGGGCCTTTGCCGAGGGGGCGTTGCTACAGGTGCTGGTCATCGCGGTGATCACTGGCTTTGCCTGTACGCGGTTGGGTCCATTGGGCGACAAGGTCGCCACCGCGCTGGACGACATTTCCCATCTGTTCTTCGGCATCATCGGCGTGGTGGTGCGGCTGGCCCCTATCGGGGCGTTCGGAGCGATGGGGTTCACCATCGGCAAGTACGGCTTGGCGGCGTTGATCAAGCTGGCGGCCCTAGTGGCGACCTTTTATGCCACCTCGCTGCTGTTCGTGATCGTGGTGCTGGGCGTCGTCGCGGCCTTGGCCGGGTTCTCGATCTTCAAGTTCCTGGCCTATATCCGCGAGGAGCTGTTGATCGTGCTGGGCACCTCGTCTTCGGAGAGCGTGCTGCCGCAGATGATCGCCAAGATGCAGCGGCTTGGCGCGGGCAAGACCACAGCCGGGCTGGTGATACCGGCGGGCTACAGCTTCAATCTCGACGGCACCAACATCTATATGACGCTCGCCACCCTGTTCTTGGCCCAGGCGACCAATACCCCCATCACCCTGACCCAGGAACTGACCTTGCTCGGCGTGGCGATGCTGACCTCGAAGGGGGCCAGCGGCGTGACGGGGGCGGGGTTCATCACGCTCGCTGCCACACTGGCCGTGGTGCCAACCATCCCGATCACTGCCCTGGCGCTGTTGGTCGGGGTCGACCGGTTTATGAGCGAGTGCCGGGCGTTGACAAACCTGGTCGGCAACGGCGTCGCGACCCTGGTCATTGCCCGCTGGGACAACGACCTGGACCGCGAGGTGTTGGCGAGGGAGTTGGAGCGAGGGGCGCAATCAGGCACGCCTGAGGCGGTGAGGCCCGAGTCGGTGGTGACCGGTCCGGCCGAATAAGTCTTAGCGCCTGTCCTTGATCACGGTGCCATGTCGACCGGCACGCCGAGCTGTCGCGCAACCAGCGGTACGGTCTTGTTGAACAGGTCAGGTTCCTCGAACGGCACGTTGTGCGCGGAATTCTCGAACCAAACTATGATCTTGCCGGGCGCTTTTAGCTGCTGGAAGTATTTCGCCGCTAGGCGGGAATCGACCTGCCGATCGAAGCGCCCGAGCAGGAAGGCCACGGGGACGTGGACTTCAGGAACCTGAACTGGAAGGTCTAGTTTCAGTATCTCGTCATTCATGGCGTTTAGGGACACCGCGTTGCCGCGGAACAGGCGATCAAGTTCCCACGGCCGCACATGTCCCCCAAGGATGCCTCGGACGATGACCTGCTTCATGTCCGGCATGATGCGGGAAACGCCGCCGAACCTTTCCACTAGCCGTTGGGTAGCGATCTCGCGCGCGGCGCTGTAGGGCGGTGGCCCGATCGCCTTCAGCCGGTCCATGGCCTCGCTATCGGCCCGCCGCCGCGCCTCCTCCTCAACGAACCGATACTGAGACCATTGGCGCCCGATCTCCGAACTGACCTGGCCGACACCGATGAAGGCGGAGACCTTGTCGGGATGGGCCTGGGCGTAGAGCAGACCCAAAGCGGTCCCCCATGAGTGACCGAGCAAAAGGATTTTCGGGTGATCCTGTTCCCGGCGGATCTGGTCCACGACCAGGTCGAGGTCCTCCAAGTGCCGGGCGATCGTCAGAGCCCGCGGGTCGGCCTTGGGATCGAAGGATCGACCCGCACCGCGCTGATCGAGGTAGACGACGACGAAACGGCGTTCGAGCGCGGAATTGTAAAGCCGGAACAGGGGCCGCTCGGCTCCCCCTGGCCCGCCGTGAAGCCAGATCAGAACTGGTGCCTTGGGGTTCTCACCTCGCACCAGCGCGAACAGTCGCCCGCCAGGAACAGCGATCCGCTCCTCGCGGCGGACAGGACCCGGCGGGGCCGCTGCCAGGACGCCTGCCGCCAACAAACCGAACACCAGAAGCGAAATCGGTAACACGCGATTGACCCAGGGCAACGCTTGACGCGACATGGCTTCCATAGCTCCGTTAATGACAGTAAGTCATTAGATCGATGTCGCGGGGTTTGTCATGGAGTTTGTGCACATGTCCCGCCCTTCGGGCCGACGACGTTTGAGCCCGTCTGACCGGCGTGGCGAACTTCTTGAGGCGGCCGAAGTGGTGATCCGCCGGAAGGGTGCCTCCGCCCGTGTCGAGGACGTCGTCCACCAAGCGAGCGCGGCGAGGGGCACGTTCTATATCTACTTCGAGACTTGGGACGACCTCCTACTAGCCATGCGCGAGCGGGTGTTCGAGCACCTTGACCGACGCTTCTCAGCGTGGGTCGACAGTGCCAACGATTGGGAGAGCCTCGTTCTGGGCCTACCCAAACTGTTCGTCGACATGACCCTTGAACTGGAGGGCCTTCATCAGGCTGTCCTACACGGACCCATCAGCGGGACACCACCTGGGCAGACCCGCCACGACGTGATCCAGAGACTGACTGATTTCATCAACGATGGCGTCGCGGCCGGCGCATTCGTCGTGGCAAACCCAAGGGAAACCGCCCGGCTCGCCTTCGCCGTCTTACATGAAACAGCAGACCAAGTTGAGCGCGGCGCGCCCCGCGAGACGACGATTACTGCCGCGCAGGACATGCTGATCAGGTCGCTGAAACCGGCGACGGCGGCACGCCAACTGGAACAATGACCTGGACCGCGAGGTGTTAGCTGCGGAGTGGGGTAGGTAGAGGCCGACTAAACCTTGTCATCCCGGTTTTCCTGCAAGGGAAGACCGGGACGCAGACGCACTGAACTATCCTGAGAAATCAAGTGCTTCTGGGTCCCGCACCGCCGCTCCGATGCATGCGGGATGACACCGAGATGTTATGCCGCCGCGCTCGGCCGTGCGCCAACCCGGGCGAGCCAAGCCTTGATGTTCGTCGCCTCGTCGGGGATCGGCTGGCCGACCACCGCGCCGAAGGTAAGGAAGCAATAGAGCAGGATGTCGGCGAGGCTGAACCGGCCCGGCACCACATAGTCACGACCAGCGATCTGGCCGTCGAGCCACATGATCCGGTCACGGGCCACGGCCTTGAGCTCAGCGGCACCCTCGGCCCCCACCAGCTTCATCCGGTTCTCAAACATCGGGCGGCCCTCTGCGGCGCGGAAACCGTTCGCCAGGGGCTCGCAGATATTGAGGTCAATGCGGCGCACCCACATGCGCGTGGTGGCGCGTTCCTCCGGCGTGGTGCCGATCAGCGACGGTGCGCCCGGGTTTTTCTCTTCCAGATATTCGCAGATGACGGTGATCTCGGCCAGCATATTGCCGTCGGACATCTCAAGAGCCGGGGTCTGCCCGCCGATATTGATCTTGTCATTGAAGGGCGGCTTGCGGTTGTCACCGCCACGGATATCGATCTCTTCCAGCGGCAGGGTGATCCCCTTCTCGGCCATGAACATCCGCACTACGTGCGGGTTGGGGCCGACGGAATTATAGAGCTTCATGGCGTTGCTTCCCTGTTGGTTTGGGGGATTAGTCGTCTCCTGCCGGGCGGGCGTCAAGCGCGACCCAACGTCAATCTGCGAGGACCCCATGACCGACCACGCAATTTTGCTAAGCGACGACCCCGCGCCCCACGTTCGCCGCCTGACCCTAAACCGCCCGGCCAAGCGCAATGCGCTGAGCAACGCCCTGCGCGGCGCGATCTTTGAGGCGCTGGAGGCGGCCGATAAGGACCCTGAGGTCCGCGTGATCATCCTGCGCGGCGCGGGCACCTGTTTCTCGTCGGGCTATGACCTGTCCAGCCTTGGCGAACTGCCGTTCCACACGGCGGGCGGTCAGGGCCAGTGGGCGCGTCACGTGGTCGAGGGGTGTTTCCGCATGTGGGACCTCTCCAAGCCGATTATTGCTCAGGTGCACGGCTGGTGTCTGGCCGGGGGGTCAGAGCTCGCGGTGGCCTGCGACCTGGTCTATGTCGCCCACGACGCCCAGATCGGCTATCCGGCGGTGCGCACCATGAGCCCGCCCGACAACCAATACCACGCCTGGATCGTGGGCATGCGCGCGGCCATGGAGCTGATGCTGACCGGCGACGCCTTCGACGGCGACGAGGCCGTGCGCTTAGGCTTCGCCAACCGGGCCTTCGCCGCCGAGGACCTGGAGCGCCAGGTGCTGGCCATGGCCCAGCGCATCGCCAAGATCGACCCGCAATTGGCCCAGCTCAACAAGCGCCTGGTCCACCGCCAGATGGAGGCCATGGGTATGCGGGCAGGCCTGCGGGCCGGGACCGACCTGCATGCCCTGGGCTGGCACACCCCTGCCAGCCGGGAGTATATGGCCGAGCTCCGCAAGGGCGTAACCCAGGCGCTGAGCAGCCGCGACGGCGCGTTCGGGGATTACCGGACGGGGGACAAAGGCGAGGGGTAACAATGTCGAGCTGATGAGGGGGTTTTCGGAAAAGCTTGCATCCTCACGACACGTCATGCACTATGCACTATGCACAAACGAATGACGATTACGCTGGATGAGGCGGTCTATGACGGCCTCTACCGCACGGTGGGCAAGCGCCGGATGAGCCAGTTCATCGAAGACTTGGTGCGCCCCCACGTCTCCGGCGCGGCGCTGGACGCCGGCTATGCCGCAATGGCCGCCGACGGTACGCGCGAGGCCGATGCCGCCGCTTGGATCAGCGGCCTGATCAGCGACGGCGCAGATGAAACGCGGTGAGGTCTGGTGGGTCGAGTTTGACCCCTCGGTCGGCAGCGAAATCCGCAAGACCCGCCCCGCGGTGATCGTCAGCAACGACGCGGCCAACCGCAATCTGGCCCGGGTGGTGGTGGTGCCGCTGTCCTCCAACGTGGCTAGACTTTATCCCGGCGAAGCCCCGATCACACTCCAGGGTCGCCCCGGCAAAGCCATGGCCGACCAGATCATGGCGGCCGACAAGCAACGGCTCAAGGGCCAGCTGGGCACGGTGTCGCGGGCCGAGATGGTGGGACTGGAAGAGGCGATCCAGGTGCATCTGGGGTTGCCGAGATAAGGGGGTGACACGTCAAACGGTTGACGCGGCGCGCTCACTCACGCTCAAGTGAAGGCGTTCGGGGGTTACCACTTGGGATCAGCGGCCCACTACCCATCATCGCAGACAAGCGGCGACTTTCGACGAGAACTTTGCCATGGATAAACGCGGGTTGAGCGAGCGCGATATCTGCACCAAGTTCATTACACCGGCGCTTGCGGCCGCAGGGTGGGATGTCACAACTCAGGTCCGCGAAGAGGTCAGCTTCACCAAGGGTCGCATCATTGTGCGCGGCAAGCTGGTCACGCGAGGCAAGGCAAAGCGGGCGGACTACGTTCTCTATTACAAGCCCAACCTACCCATCGCGGTGATTGAGGCCAAGGATGGTAGCCACAGCGTGGGCGACGGCATCCAGCAGGCGCTCGACTATGCCGAGACCCTGGACATTCCCTATGTCTTCTCGTCGAACGGCGACGGCTTCGTGTTTCACGACCGGACCGGTCAAGCGACTGAGAAAGAAGCCACGCTTAGCCTCGACGCTTTCCCCTCACCCGCCGAACTTTGGGCACGGTACGCGGCATGGAAGAGCCTGACCCCCGAGGCTTCGGCCCTGGTTCTGCAAGACTATTATGACGATGGGGCCGGGAAGACGCCGCGCTACTATCAGGTGAATGCAGTCAATGCCGCCATCGAGGCCATCGCCAAGGGGCGCGACCGCGTGCTGCTGGTCATGGCCACCGGGACGGGCAAGACCTACACCGCGTTTCAGATCATCTGGCGATTGTGGAAGAGCGGGCGGAAGAAGCGGGTCTTGTTCCTGGCCGACCGAAACATCTTGATCGACCAAACCATGGTCAATGACTTCCGCCCCTTCGGGCCGGTCATGGCCAAGCTCAGCGCCAAGTCGAAAACTATCGAGCGGGCCGACGGCACCTCGACCGATTTGGCATTGGCGCTAGACCCGCGACGCAGGATCGACGCGTCTTATGAGGTCTACCTCGGTCTCTATCAGGCGATCACCGGGCCCGAAGACAGCAAGAAGCTGTTTCGTGAGTTTTCACCCGGCTTCTTTGATCTGATCGTCATCGATGAGTGCCACCGTGGCTCAGCCGCCGATGACTCCGCCTGGCGCGAAATGGAACCATGTCTTCGTGGCCCAGGAAAAACTCCTTGTCATCGAGGACGACCGGAACTTGGTTAAGCTCCTCAAGTACAACCTCGAGAAGGA
>JANLPX010000456.1:0-5972 GCA_031367485.1 Alphaproteobacteria bacterium
CCTTTGCGCTAGAGGGAAAATGACCTCGCGTAATCAGGACGTGTCCGGTGATTTTTCGCGCGTGTTATCGAGTTTCCGGCTTCGGAACGCAAAACGCCGCCGGTAGATCCCGGCGGCGTTCCGCAGTCTAAAAGTACAAACCTATAATAGAGCTAGTGCCAGAGGTTTAGAACTTCTTAGTGGCAACCACCTTGAAGGTCCGACCATAGGGGTTCCCGATGAAGGGGTCGTAGCTGTATTCGAGGCGCGCCTTGGAAGGATCTTTGTCGAACACGTTCAACGCGGAGACCGAAAGCGTGGAGTCCCAGGGCAATTCCACCCGATAGGTCAGGTCCAAAGTGACAAACTTCTGAACCGTCTGGCCGAAGGTGATGGGAACACAAGGTGGGTTAGTACTCGCGGCCGTGCAAGATCCCACGAAGGAGGCATTCTGCACGTAGATCGGAGCCCGATTATCCGTCGCACCGTCCACGTAGTTGACGGTCGCGCGCACATTATGGATGCCGGTCTTGTAGTTGGCGAAGAAATTGCCGCGCCATTCCGGAATGGTTCCGGGCAGACGGTTGTAGTTGGTGAACCCCTTGGCGGAATAGGCCGAGTCGATCTTCACGCCGCCTGCGCTGAATTGACCAATATCGTACTTTAGGACGTAGCTAACCGACGCACCCAAACCGAGTTCACCGCCCAACACATCGTCGAACGTATAGTCGATTTGGGCATCGATACCGGAGGTGTCGAGCGTCGGACCATTAACGCGGTCCGAGCGGATTCGAGCAATATCGTTCCCAATGGTCACGCCTTGAGTGCAGGTGTTGTTGTTGCTGAAAGTGATCAGCGACCGCAACGTAGCGCCACAATTTACGAACTGTGATCCCGTCCCTGGACCGGCAACCGACGAGGCGATCACGTTGGCAGGCACTGACGCCAATTGCCCGGTGATAGCGTAGTTCCAATAGTCGACGATGGCGCGGAAGTTCTGGACCTCCAAGATCGCACCAACGTTATAGGTCGTCGCCGTCTCAGGTCCGATGGACGGATTGCCGAAGAAGTCCACAGACTTAAAGTTATTGCCGGCTGCGGTGATTCCCGAGAGGCCGGTAACACCGTTCGATGCTCGGTCGGCTGGGGTTGGTCCCCGGAAGGTGGTGCCGACAGAGGCGCGGAGCGCCAAGAAGTCCGTAACCTGCCATTTTACGGCAATCTTCGGATTGGTGGTCGAACCCGTCTGTCCGCCATAATCCTCGTATCGCACTGCCAACTGGGCGTTGATGTTGTCAGTGAAGGGTATGTTTAACTCGCCGAATACCGCCTTGACCTGGCCATCCACATAGGTCGGCGTCCCTTGACCAAGGAAGATGAATGGACCGGTCTTGATGGCGCAGGTTGTCACACCGACGACCGGGCATGGGGTCACGCGAGAGTCTGCGAAATCGCTGGCGACCGACGTGCGTGCTTCTTCGGACCGCGTCTGAATGCCTGCCGCCCAGGCGATATCACCGCCGGGTAGGGTGATCCCGGTCTTACCGTTGATGACCGCGTCGAACACCAACAGGCTTTGACGCGCTTCCCCACCCGTGGAGTTCGGAACTGCCAACCATTTAATCAAAGCAACGCTGTTTGCGTTAGCCGGAACGAAGCCCGGATTGGTCAGTCCTAAGGCAGGATTGCCAGAATAGCCATTGGAGAAGGGGTTGAAATACAGGCATCCATTAGCGCCAGCGGTAGACCCAGTACAGGCCGGTCCGCCGAACCCATTGAGGGCCCGCTGCAAACGGTCAATCTGAATATCATTGCCGCGAGAGGTATTGGCCGCATCGGAATACGTGACCGCAACATCATAACCGATATTGTCGGTGACCTGGCCCGTGATGCTGGCAGACACCCGGAACATTTCGAAATTCCGGCTTGAGGTGTAGCCACCAAGGCCGCTTTCGCCGGGACGCCCACCGGCACCCAGCGGACGCCAATAACCTAGCGCCGCATTATTCGCGACCCCAACCAAAGCACCAAGGCCAGATTGAGTAAGGGCGGTGTTGAAGCCCGGATTGGTGCTCGGCACCGAGAAGACGTTGACACTACCCGGACCATTCGGACCCGAAGTCGGCGGATAGCCTGGTGAACTACGACCATGCGGCGTGTCGGTTTTTGCGTAGAGCGCCTCGACGTGGAACCGCGTGGTGTCGCTCAGGTCGAAGTTGACCTCGCCGTAGGCTTGGTAGCGATACTCGTCTTCAACCAAGTTGTCGAAGGGCACATAGGTGAAGTAGCAAACCGGACGATCACCCGGAGCCGTGAAGCCCGCGAAGCCGCCGACGGCCGAACAATTGGCGTCACGGGTGAAGCCCGCAACCGGTGTGGCACCAACGCGGGGCAAAAAGTTACCCGGTTGACCAAGCACGGACCAGCCCGATGGGTTGGTGGTGTACGGCTGGTTCGCCCACTTGCGATCCGTTGTTGAGAGCTCTGAACGACGCTGATAGCCAGCGCTCAGGAGGATGTTGCCGTTGTCGAACACATGGCCCCAGGCACCATTAATGCCATAGTCGCCCTTAGATCCATCGACCAAACGGTAATCACCGCTGACGTCGAAACCCTCTAGGTTCTTGCGCGTGATAAAATTGACCACGCCGCCGATGGCGTCGGAGCCATAGGTAGCTGCCGCACCGTCCTTCAGGATTTCCACCCGTCCGATCGCCGCGACCGGCATCAGATTAGTGTCAACGCCTTGGCTACCCGCACCTGGCGAAACCGTCGAGCGACGACCGTTCAATAGCACCAAGGTCCGCTGGCTTCCAATGCCGCGCAGATTGATGCTGCCCGCGCCAGGTTGGCCTTGAGCGGTGGTGCTGAACTGGTTTGAGTCCCCTAGCACAGGTCCGCTGATCGGCAGCGACTTGATCAGGTCCAGGGTGGAAGGCGAGCCTTGCTTGGCTAACTCTTCTTTGCCGATCACCGAGACGGGTAGAGCGGCCTTCTCAGATGAGCCTGCGATGAATGAGCCGGTGACGACCACTTCTTCAACGGTCGTCGCGTCCTTGGCATCCGCAGCATAGGCGTTTCCGGCTAAGCCCATCGCCATAACCACGGCGGCGACAGAACCGCCCGTAAAATATGCAAGTCTCGACATTAGGATTTCCTCCCCTAGCGAGCTTCCTGATCGTTTGGTGATGATCGGGTTTAGCCCAAGTGTGAGCCACAATAATCCGACGGCTCGCGCCATTGCGCTAGGAGGAATTTTCAACCATATATCCCCGAAATGGGTAGCGCAAGCTATCTTATCATTAAGTTATGGGGTGTCCTCGTGGCGCGTTCCGCGGCCGTTGATGCGTTTCGAGGTTGAAAATCGCGCCCGCGAGGAGGTTTCAGGCAAGAATTGGGCTCCCAGAAAACGATCTTCAGCAGGCTTTGCCATAACAAGCGTGGATTATCATTGGCTGATTGGAGCGCGGCCTTTGCCGCAACCGATCAATGGACCAGCGGAAACTAGAGATGTGTGGCTCTTTTGTCGCGAAATTAGGCGTCTGCAGTGTACCTAGGGTTGGGTTTTCGCTGTCACGAATGTATGTCACGCGTAGTCGCTGAGTGGGCTGTGGTCTGGAAGAGATTGATGGCGCGGTTTCAGTTCAGTGTCGTGTTGTTCATGGTGCTCATGATTGCGGGCTGCTCGCGATCAGGGCGTGTAGCGCAATTTGCCACCAGCTTTAGAGACCGCGTTGCCGCAGACGGCGCGGTTCAGGCCGCTCTGCGCGGGACACACCCACCCCAACCCACTGGCAACGATGGCGGGACCACACGCAAACCTGCTGAAATTCCTCAGCCCGCGAAACCCGTGCAGGATCCCTCCGCACCAGCTCCACCGCCGACCGTTTATTACTACGCCCCGTCATCCACGCCAACGCCAGTTCCGGCAAGTAACCCCTAGGCGAGGCGATCAACCAGCCCGAGCCTGTAGTGATATGGAAGAAAATGGTGGACGCGACAGGGATTGAACCTGTGACCCCCTCGATGTCAACGAGGTGCTCTCCCGCTGAGCTACGCGTCCGACCGGGCTCCCTTTCGGGGAGCGGGAGGCGGCGGTATAACGGTGGGGCCGCTGAGGTGCAAGCGCTCTGGAGCGCGATCCGATTAAGGGGAAGCCGGTTCATCGGGAAATCGCGAGACCAGACGGAAGTCTTGGAGCCCCGTTTCGATTTCATCGAAACGCCATAGGCTCTAAGCGGCCATCATCCGTTCAACCTCGGTGACGATCTCACGCAGGTGGATGGGCTTAGACAGAACCTTGGCGCCCGCTGGCGCATTCTCGCCTGCTGCCAGGGCGACAGCAGCAAATCCGGTAATGAACATGATCCGCAGGCCAGGGTGTCGCGCGGCTGCCAGACGGGCCACTTCGATCCCGTCCATCCCCGGCATGACGATGTCGGTGAGCAGCAGATCCCAGGATTGGTCCAGCACCGCTGCGGCCTCTTCGCCGTCGGCGCAGGCGGTCACGTCAAAGCCAGCACGCTCCAGGGCTCGGCTTAGAAACCCGCGCAGGGAATCGTCATCTTCGGCCAGGAGAATTCGGGGCATGCGGGCTCCACAAGATCGGCAGCAGGTCAGACAACTTAAGGCCCCAGGTGTAAATCCGCGATGAACTGTTTGACCTAACCGGCATCGGCACGCTCATATGCCTGCGATGGACGCCCCACCCCCTCCGGCCGAAACCTCGGCTTTCGCCACCCATGCCCTGGGCTTCGATATCCAGGCAAGCGCGACCCCGCCGACGCCGCTGGTCTTCGCCTCCCCCCATTCGGGTCGAGACTATCCCGTTGATATGCGGCCGGCGTTGGCGGGCCTGGCGATCCGCCGTTCAGAGGACGCCTATGTCGATGAACTGATCGCTAAGGCTCCACAGCTCGGCGCTGCCCTGATCACCGCGCGGCTGGCCAGAGCCTATATGGATGTCAATCGAGAAGCCTTCGAGCTCGATGCCTCCATGTTCGAAGACGAGTTGCCGCAGTTTGCGCAGAGCAGATCGGCGCGGGTGGCCGCAGGATTGGGCGCGATTGCGCGCGTGGTCGCTGAGGGTCAGGAAATCTATGCCCGCAAACTGACTTTTGCCGAGGCCAAGAAACGGATTGAAGACATCCACGCCCCCTATCATGCCGGTCTCGCCCAGCTCATTGCCGAGGCGCACGTCGCCCACGGGTTCGCTATTCTGATCGACTGGCATTCAATGCCTGCCGCCGCGGCGCGGACCGGCGGGCGCGACAACAGCTGTGACATGGTACTTGGAGATCGCTTCGGTGCAGCCTGCTCGAGCTTGGTGACCCGGACTGTCGAGACCGAATTGCAGGCTATGGGATATCGGGTGGCGCGCAATACGCCCTATGCAGGTGGCTATACGACCGAGCACTATGGCCGCCCAGCCCAGGGGACGCACGCTCTGCAGATCGAGATCAACCGAGGCCTCTATCTCGACGAGGCAAACCTGACCCAGACCAGCGGCTTTTCTCAGTTGAGGGCCAATCTAGAACGCCTGACCCGCGCCCTCGCCGCCAAGGACTGGAGCAGCCTGAGCTTCAAGTAAGCTGTAAGCCAAAAAAAAGCCGCGCCCGAAGACGCGGCAGTTAATTAGGGAGGAAACGCCCAGGAAGGGCAGAAGCGTCAGCGACGCCTCACTCAAACAAGATAGATTGCAGCGCACCTTTTCGCAAGGATGTACGGTGTATTTTTTCAGATATTCTGACCAGAAAAATTATTTCACCAAATAAGTCAGTATTTTGCGTCTATTCCAACTGAGTTGATCTATTGCTGCGGTGCACAATAATAGACAGGTTGCCACGCAACTCGCTGCGAGAAGTCGCTAGGCGAATGTCGCAGTCTCAACTACAAGCGCCCGCCTCCTGCATAGATAAGATATAAATGTCCCTTCGCAACATCGCCATTATCGCTCACGTCGACCACGGCAAAACCACCCTGGTCGACCAACT
>JANLPX010000127.1:0-2183 GCA_031367485.1 Alphaproteobacteria bacterium
GTCCGCACGGGCAGATGAATCCGCGCTGATCCGAGCTTGGTCTGGCTGGAGAGCTGCGGCGAAACGATCCGCACATAACCCTCGGCGCTGGCACCATTGGTCAGGGTAACGGTGGCCCTTTGTCCCGTACGAATTTGACCCAAGTCTTGCTCCGACAGGTCCGCCTTCAATTCAATCTCGCCGTCGCGCGCCAAACGGAACCAGGGGGCCGTGCCTACGGCGGTCAAGTCTCCTGGTCGGACATTGCGTTCAAGTACGAGGCCGGCGACTGGCGCAGTGACTGTCAGTTTCTTGGCTCTCGTTTCCACATCGCGCGCTGCAGCAGCCTGGGCATTGGCTGTGGCGCGCGCTGCGCGGGCTTGAAAGCGGCGTTGGTCCAGCTGTTCCTGGGAAAGTACACCCTGACCGTCCAGGTCCTTAACCCGCGCGGCTTGGGCTTCAGCCTGCTCGGCCTGGATTGCGGCTTGGGCCGCGATCGCGCGTTGCTGTTCGAGCTGGGAATTGATCAGAGCCCGGTCAATTTCGACCAGGGGTTGGCCTGCCTGAACGTACTGGCCTTCGTCGACCAGAACCCGAGCAACCCTGAACCCGGATACCTCGGGCAGAACCGCAATCTCCTCGCGGGGAACCAGAGCCCCGTCGGCGCTCACTGAGCCTTGAATGGCATGAGGTTCAAGCTTGACGACCCGAACAGCCCGTGCTCGCTGGATCTCGGTCTCTTTGACGACGGGCTTCTTGCCGCACGCGGCCAGTGGGGCGGTGGCGATCATCAGGACCGCCAAGCTGAGTGTCACTCTACGAACAGATGTCGTCACGTCTAACGTGCCTCTTTGTCGGTTGGCAGGGTAGAGGCAGCCCATCCGCCGCCTAACGCCTTATAGGTTTGTACTGCACGGCGCAGGGCTTGAACCTGTGCGCCGGTCAATTGAGATCGCACAGACCGCCTGGATTGTTCAGCCCCCAAAGCCGTCTGCAAGTCGTCCAGACCAAGCGCGTAGCGCGTCTGAGCGGCCACTGAGGCGCGCTTCGCACGCACCTCACCGGCGGTCAAAAGATCAACTCGACGATGGTCGGCGGCTAGGCGCACCAAAGCATTGTCGGCTTCGCCATAGGCGGTCTGCACCGCTTTTTCGTAGGCAATCACCGCCTGTTCAGCCCGGGCCGACTGGACTTTCATATCCACCAGCATCCTGGGGATGGAAAGGATCGGTTGGCTGACCGCGCCGCCGATCGACCAAAAGCGCGTCGCCGAGGAGAAGCCAGGTTGCTTAGAGCGCGACAGTCCCACGCCTGGCGTTAGGGTGAAGGTCGGGAAGAAGGCCAGTTGATTATAGGTTAGACGCCCAGTCTGAGAGGCAATGCGCGCATGCGCCTCGCGGACATCGGGTCGACGGGTCAACAGTTCCCCTGGGATCGCCTCCGGCACGGGCGGGATCAACCCGACGATCACCGGTCCGGTGTTGGGCGCAATCGGTTTGGTGCCTTGGCCTACCAGAACCAGTAAAATCCGCTGCGTCGCCGCGAGGTCAGCCTCTAGCCCTTCAGCCTGGCTCCGAACCTGGGCGTAGTCACCAGCGACCCGGTCAGAGTCTGCCTGGGACGCGAGACCACGCAGCAGCTTGGTGTCGACGATACGTTGCAACTCACCCTGAATGCGGACGGTTTCGCGCGCGTCGGCCAATTGGACCGCAAAGCCCTTGGCCTGGAAATAGACATCGGCGACATTGGCCGCCAAGCTCCACCTTACCGCCTCGGCGTTAAAGCGCGCGGCGGCGGTGTCACCGCGGGCCGCCTTGGCCACCGCGAAAATCCGGCCAAATAGATCAACCTCCCAGCTGACGTTGAGGTTCGCGCTCGTCGTATTGCTGGTGCCGTTGTTGGAAAACCCCGGAACGGTGATCCGTGTGCCCGAGGTTTGGGTCGTATCAGTTTCTTTGGTCGAGCCCACGGCGTTACCTTGTGGCAGGAACGCGATCAGGGCGCTGGAGGCTGTGATCCGGGCTTCCTTAAGGCGAGATGCAGCAGATCGCGCATCTGGGCTCGCCGTTAGAGCCTCTTGCACGAGACGATCAAGCTCCGGATCTTGGAACTGCGTCCACCAGGTTTCGAGCGAGGCATTCGTTAAGGCTTGGCCCTGCGTCACGCCGAAGGTGTCGGGCAACGCCGCATCTGGTTTGCGAACC
>JANLPX010000136.1:0-5418 GCA_031367485.1 Alphaproteobacteria bacterium
TGGATGATGATCGCCGCAGCCCCTGAATTCTCGAAGAGATAGGCCGCTTCGGCCTCCGCATAGTGCCAATTCACCGGCGTCGGATATGCACCGAGCAGACTGGCAGCGGAGCTCGCCTCAAAGAATGGTAGGTCATTGCGAAGGTAGATGGCGATCAGATCGCCGGGCTTCACGCCCAGGGTGGCAAGGCCGGTCGCGGCCCGCGCGGCGCGGTCCTGCAATTGCTCGGTGGACAGCGAACGTGCCCCGCTGATGATCTCGCCCATCGAAACGCCCTCCGCAGACCGCCACGCTAGTGGGGTCTTCAGATCAGCGCAAACTCTGGTGTCGCCTTAGCCAAGGACGATGACTTCCAGGCTAGCGGGTTCAGCAAACAATCGCTCAATGTCAGCCGACCGCAGCGCGCGGGCTATGGACTGGGAGATATAGCCCTTATCAGTGATCTCACCGGCATTTACATCTGGGGCGGTACCCAGCAAGAGCGCCCTGGCAATCCGTCCGCCAGACCCCTTGGCTCGACCATTGAACGATGCAAGGCCTGCTTCAACGGCACCTCTCGCAAGGTCGCGATCAACGCCGGGCTTTGGATAGAATAGTAGTCCAACCATCTCGCGGCCCTCGCCGCAGACCACCGCATCGGTAACCGTGTCACCCACCGCGCCAACCGCATTGATACGCAACTCACCGGTGCTGACAAAGGTGCCGCTGGCCAGTTTGAAATTCTCTGAGAGCCGTCCGTCAAAGGCTAGGCCCTGGATCGGATCTTCTGGATCAATCCACTTGGCGGCGTCGCCCAGCCGATAGAACCCCTCCTCGTCGAAACTCGCCGCCGAAACCTCGGGCAAACCCAGATAGCCAGTGGTCACCTGCGGTCCCTTGACCCGGAATTCGAGCCGATCTCCGTCAGGTGCAAGCTTCACCGAGGTGCCCGGTAGCGGAAGTCCCATCATGCCCATGCGCGTATTGGGCCAGTGGACGTTGGCGGCTGTGGGGCCGGTCTCCGTGGCTCCGTAGCCACTGCCAAAACTGATCCGCTCACCGACCGTCCGCACGGCCACGGCCTGGATGCGGTCACAGAACTCCTGGCTCAGGTTCGCACCGCCATATTGTAGAACCCGCACCTTGGAGAAGAAGGTCCGCGCGAGATCCTCATCTTTTTCCAATGCGCCGGCGAACAGCATCCATCCAGCAGGCACCATGTTGTGATAAGTCGGCGCAATCTCCTTTAGATTCTGAATGGTCCGGGCAAATCGACCACCAACCGGCTGGCCTACGTCGATATAGAGCGTCCCGCCGCGATGGGTGGCCATATGCAGGATCGCATTGGCCCCGAGGCTGTGGCTCCAAGGGGCCGAGTTGACGATGATCGGTGGGTCCGGGTCATCGAAGCAGGATGCCACCTGCGCCGCATTGATTGCCATGTTACGATGCAGACAGATCACCGCCTTGGGTCGCCCGGTGGAACCGGAGGTCAGCAGATACTTGGCGGTGTCATCGGGTTTGGCGCAGGCCATGGCGGGGTCGCTCTGTACCAGGTCGTCAAACCGATGATCGCCAGGCCGAGCATAGCCGCTGCTGATGACAGGCAGACCCGCCAGAAACGGTGCCGCCAAGGCCTCGCGAAACAGTTCCGCGTCCTCAGTGTAAACCGCAGCCGGATTCAGCATCTCAACGGCGTGCTGCAGCCGAGCCAGGTTAGCACCAGGCAATCCATACTGCGGCGAGACCGGAGCCACGGGTATGCCTTGGCTCATGGCCGCATATTTGATCACCGCGTGATCCAGACTGTTGCGCGACAGGATCAGCAGGGGTCTGCGACCAACCAGTTTGAGCCGTCGCAGGCCACCGGCCATCTGTTCGACCTGTTGATGGGCTTGCTCATAGGTCAAGGTTCGCCACTGCTTCCCTGCGCCCTCAGCGAGCCAGACCCGCTTTGGTTCAGTTCTGGCCCAATAGGGAAGCGCCTCAGCTACCGTGCTGAACGGCGCAATGATCGGTGTTGGGTTGTGCAGAATGGTCGTGCCGTCGGCCCGACGCTCGACCTCCAGGCGTTTAGGCGCGTACCGGGGGTCGCGGAAAGGGGCGGCGTCAATGCTGATATCGGCGTTCATGAGCGAGGGCTTACCCGCCAAGGCCCACCAGTGCCAAGCCGACTCGTACTGAACGCGAACAAGCGCCATTAGCTTTACTGCAAGTGCCTCACGAGTTCTTCGCTGTATTTTCGCCTCGAAAGGGCGGCAATTCTGCTCGTATGTCCCAGCGCCTTCCGACCCTATTCATCCCCCACGGCGGCGGCCCTTGCTTTTTCATGGATCCGCCGCCCCAAGCCCCGCATCTGTGGGACCAAATGGCGGCCTACCTAAGCCATTTGGCCGACGACGTCGGTACGCGACCCAAGGCCCTATTGATCATCTCAAGTCACTGGGAGACCCCGCGACCGACCTTGAATGTGGTGGCCAAGCCGAGCCTGCTCTACGACTATTACGGCTTCCCCGAGCACACCTATCAACTCAGCTATCCGGCCCCAGGGGCTCCAGAGCTGGCTCCACGGGTTCAATCCCTCCTTAATAATGCCGGGATTGACTCGGAGCTCGAGACCGAACGCGGCTTAGATCACGGCGTGTTCGTGCCGATGCTGTTGTCCTATCCCGACGCCGACATCCCGATCCTGCAGATCTCGCTGCAGGAGAACCTCGACCCAGCGCAGCATCTGGCGATAGGCGAAGCGCTCGCCCCTTTGCGTGACGAGGGTGTGCTGATTATCGGTAGCGGAATGAGCTTCCACAATCTGCGCACCCTGCGCGGCCCTGAAGGGAACGCAGCCTCTGACCAATTTGATGCCTGGCTTACCGATGCGGCAACCGATCCTGACCCTGCGACGCGACGCGCGAAACTCGCCGCGTGGGAGCAAGCACCCTTCGCCCGCGATGCCCATCCCCGCGAGGAACACTTGCTGCCTCTAATGGTTGTTGCTGGGGCGGCTGGAGCTGACATCGGCCGTCATGCCTATTCTGACCACCTTGGTGGCAAAGCAATTTCTGGATTCCAATTCGGCTAATTCGCCGTCCCCCGACTCGACAAAGGACCACACCATGACCAAGACTCTCGCCCTGGCAACCGCCACCTTGTTCCTTCTCAGCACTCCAGCCATCGCCCAGGCGATCACCGATCCCTCTACCGTGAAAGCAGGTAACTACGCCCTGGAATCCAGCCATGCGCGCGTCGCCTTCGGCGTGGACCATATGGGCCTCTCCACCTGGTACGGCGATTTCACAGGAGCCAAGGGCACCCTGGTCCTCGATCCGGCAAACATCTCGGCGAGCAAGCTGGAGATCACGATCCCGGCCGCCAGCATCACCACCACTAACGCTATCGTCGACGGCGAATTGAAGAGCTGGTTCGATGTGACCAAGTTCCCCACCATCACCTTCAAGTCCACGGCAGTCACCTCGATGGGTAAGGATGCCGCCAAGGTGACGGGAGACTTGACCTTTCACGGCGTGACCAAACCCGTGACCCTCGACGTCAAGTTCCACGGGGCCGGACCCAATGCGATGTCAAAGGCCTACACTGTGGGCTTCGACGCCACCGGCTCACTGATGCGCAGCGACTACGGCGTGAAGAAATATGTCCCCGTCGTCGGTGACAAGGTGGACCTGTTCATCAGCGCACCCTTCGAAAAGAAGCCGGGCTAATCTGGCAGCGGTCAGGGCTACCGAAAAACCTTGGCACCCGGAAATGCGCGGTTTTTGTTATCCTCCGACTTTAGCGGCTAGCTGAAGAACGTGTACGTGACCCCTGAACTGGAAGCCTTCGTTGAGCAGGTCGTGAAATCCGGCCGTTACGGCACGGAGTCCTAAGCTGCGCGCGAAGACTTGCAAATGCTCGAAGAGCATGAGGCGAAGTTCCTGGCGCCGAAGCGCGACATCGAGATCGGGTTGAACAGCTGTCCGGGTCGCGTCTTCACCCGCGAAAGCATGTACTGCATCGCAGACTCCCTTAGGACGGCTTCAAGTGGCCGGAACTCTAAATCGAGTCAGAAAATTTTGTCGGCTCAAGCCCTCAGGTTCAGAGAAGCGCACCGACGCTCCGATGTGCGGGCTCAAGTCTCGGTCAATAGGTCTCGTGCGCCATCAACGACGGTTTCGATGGGCAGGTCCATCATATGACACAGGGCTTGCTGAAAATTCGGATCCACCGCCAGGATTTCCTGAAAGCTGCGTGGACCGCGCACAATCCGCGTTGCAGCCCCCCAGGGCGCATAGAGCTGTTCATCAGAGGGCCCAAACAGGCCAATCGTCGGCACCCCTGCGGCAGCAGCGACATGCATCAGACCTGAATCATTACCGATAAAGAGTCGGGCCCGTTTTAGGCAGGCATAAGCAGTGAGCAGATCAACCTTGCCCACCAGATCAATGAACCGCCCCTTGGCCACGACGTGTCGCAGCGCCTGAACGACGCCGGCGTCTTCGGGCCCTCCCAGAACCATCAATCGCGCGCCAGCCATCGGGCCACCGTCGCCGAGCAGTCGAATTGCCGTCTGAGCAAATCGTTCGAGCGGCCACGTCTTTCCGACCCAATTCGCAGCCGGTGCAATAGCCAAGATCGGACCTGTGCCACGGGTTAGCTGCTCAGCCGCAACCTCGATCTCTGGTGAAGTGTAGAGATAGGGCGCGGCCGGCTCGCCCTCTATCTTAAGCACCTGCGCCGCTTCGATCACCTTGTGAACCGGCGGTCCTGGGCTGCGCTTAAAGACCGCCCGGCGTTTGCGTCGCAGGAACCCCGATATCGCCGAACCTCGCAGATCGACGATCAAGCCCCAGTCGACTTTGCGAACCTCACGCCAAAGGCGAAACCAATGTCCGCCGTCCTTAGACTTCTCAAAGAGGATAATCCGCTCAAGGCCGGGTACATGTTCGAATAACGGTGCGGCAACCGGTCCGGCGACAATCGTAAACCGCGCATGCGGAATTTCGTCGGCCAAGCGTCGAATCAAGCCCGACGACAGAACCGCATCGCCGATCCGTGTGGCGGTGATAAATAGAATCGGAAAGGACCCGGGGGTCATGGCACCTTATAGTCCGCCAAAAGCTGGCGCTCCAGCCATGCAATCCCCAATTGCGAAAACATGACCCAGGCCCAATCCGTCGTTCATCTATCCAGCCGCGCCCTAATCGCCCTTAGCGGAGCCGACTGGCGCGACTTCCTGCAAGGCCTGATTACCCAAGATGTTGAGACCCTGGTGCCGGGCGAGATCAGGTTCGGCGGCCTTCTAACGCCACAAGGACGGCTTTTGTTCGACCTGTTCGTGATTGGCCGCGAAGATAGCTGCTGGCTGGACGTTGAGGCCGAGCACCGCGCCTCACTGATCCAGCGACTGACCATGTATCGCCTGCGCGCCAAGGTGCAGATCGAAGC
>JANLPX010000164.1:0-5672 GCA_031367485.1 Alphaproteobacteria bacterium
CAACGATCAGCATTAGGCCGATCAAGAAGGGCTGACGTGCGACCGCGCTAAGCGTTCGCCATGGAGAGGCTAGTGCGATCAACAGGGCCGCTGCATAGGCCGGAATGAACAGGGACCGCACTAGCCCACTGGCCGATGGGTCGCCCTTGTCGCCCAAGATTGGGAACACCCAGGCTTGACTGAAGATCAAGACGATTAAAACCAGGCAGGCGAAATAAGCACCGTGCCAAGCATCGAAGGCTTGTCGCGGCTCGGCCTGCGCCAGGGTGGTCACAATCCGAGCGCTCTTAGAAACCGAGGTGGCTCCACCACAACCCGGTTGACGAACAAGCCCGCGACCCGGCCGCCAGCCTGGGTAACCGCGTCACGCAAATGGGCTGGGGGTGCCGTGTCCCTTTGGTCGGCAGCAACCACCATCACCGTTTGATCCATGAAGGGCGCTATCGTCAATGCTGCCCGCGACCGATCAATAGCGGGGCAATCAACGATGATCAGGTCGGCATGTTTTGCCAAAGCTTGCCAGTAGTCGCCCTTGGCCAAGATGTGCACCGTCTGACCGGGCTGGACGAGATCGCGGCGGAAACGCGTAGTCCACCAGCGAGCGTCGCCCACCTTGTGGGCCGTGAGGTACCGGCCGACTGGCACAATAGCGTCAGCTGTAGACTTGGCTTGCGGTTGGACGGTGAGAAAACTCGACCCGTCAGGACTTGCGACGACGGACTCTCCGAGCCCACCGTAGCGGGCACTCTCGTCGGCGATACTGGCGCACTGCCCGCGTCCGCCGAGGTCCAAATCGACCAGCCAAACCGATCTGCCGGCCCGACGGGCGACGAAATGTGCCAGCTCTCTGGAAACCGCAGAAGCGCCCTCGCCGGAGCGCGCCGACACAATCTGAAGGACCCGCAACCCACCGATTGTTGGGGCCTGCAGCGAATTCCACAGCTGCGCCATCTCGGAACTCAGATCGACCATGTCTCGAATCGCCACTCGCGCTTGCCCAAGACTAGCGGGAATCGGGGGTGGAACGCACGCAGTCCCTGCGGGAAATCAGGCCTTAAGAGGTGCAGACCCCAGAACCGGGAGGCCAAAGACGCGCTCAGCTGACCTTGGTGTCGAGATGCCCCCTCGGAGCAAGGCGCAGACTAAGCCCACGCATAAAGCGGTGAAGCCGGCAAACAACAGGGCCAGGACGGCAACCGGTCGACGCAGGCTCTTACCTTTGGTCGGTGGGGTTGCGCGACTGATAATCCGGATGTTGTCGTTCGTCGTCGCCGAGATGTCTTGCGCCGATTTGGTCTGCTCTTCTTTGATTGTGAAGTCGCGGACGTTGGCCAGTAGGACTTCGCGGTCCAGGCTCAGGCTTTGAAACTGCGGTTCCAGTTGCGCCATCTTTAGACGGCGTTGGGTCAGCATTTCGACCTGGGATGAGAGGGCTGCATGAGACTGACGCAGCGCCGCAACTTCGGCTGCCAACTGAATTTTCTCGGTCTGGATAGTTTGATAGACCGGATTAACGCCAAACCGCTTGGCCCCGTCGCCCCGCGTGCGTCCTGCAGCCATGCCAGCTTCCAACTGAGCGATCTGAGCATCTAGTTCCTGAACGGAACGAGAATCATTGCGGTACCGCGACAGCAAATCTTCGCGCTGAACCTTGAGGGTCGAGAGTTTGTCATTGGGAGCGCTCGAGATATCCCTGTAGAGGCCGATCTCGGGCGTTAACCGGGTCAGTTGACCCTCTAGGTTCGTAAGGCGGCCAAGGCGGTCCTGGAGCTGTGCCGCAGTCTGTAGCCGTTGTTGCTCGATCTGCGACTGAAGCTGGGTCAACGAGGCTTTCTCAGCTACGAAATCGCCGATCTGGTTCTGGGTCAGGAAGTCCTGAAAAGCATGATCAGCCTGGGTCAGACGCCCCTCAAACGCGGATCTTTGTCTTTCAAGGGCCGGGGACACGGGGTCCCCCAGCACGCCACGCCGATAAACAAGATACTCTTCGAGCAAGGTATTCAGCACCAACGCAGCGATCTGAGCATCCTGGGCCTCAAAGCTGACCTTGATGATCGGGACGTCGGGGGCTGTTTCGGTCTTGGTTGCCTTATCCATGGCGCGCAAGGCTAAGCCCATGATGACGACTTTCTCGGCGGGGCTCGCCTTCGAATACTTTTCGGCGAGTTTTGGGTAGATGCGCGAGAGACCGAGCTTGGTCACAACCCGTTGTTTAAGCTGTTGAGAGCCGAGGATTTCGGCCTCGGACTGAATCATTTGATCAGAATCAGGCACTGCGCCGCGCGCTGCATCGCCGGAGCGGGGTTCGTAGACATATTCCTGGCCTAACCGGACCAACACACTGGAATAGGCGGGGTAGACTGGCTTGAGCAACAGGGCCCCACCTAGCCCAAGTGCGAAAAGCACCAAGAAAACCAACAGCATGAGCCAGCGTTCGTGCCACAGACGTGCGCCAAAATCGCGCGCATTGGCATACCGATCAGAGCCGGGATAAGGCTGTGGCGTCAGGCCAATCGGGCCCCTGTAGATCACGCCGGAATCAGTCATAATTGTTGGCTACTCGCGCTGTCCGTTTCGGACCGTGGACGGCGACGATTAACGATTCATTACCCATTCTCGTTAACCCTTGAGGGATGATCATAAAGCGTCGCGTCATCTCCGGATTTATGGTTCTGACCTGGATCGCTTTGACCGGGTGCGCTGAACGACGCCTTGGGGGAATCGACCTCCTGGCGCGCGAACCGTCCCCGCCGACTGCGACCGAAAAGTTCGGTGACATTCCCTATGCGAGTTGGGCTGACTACGAGCCGGCGTACCGCTTCTATCCGGGCGACGAAATGGAGGTCTCGGTGCCCACGGCCAGTGAGCTAAGCAAGACCGTGATTGTGCAGCCCGACGGGCGAATTTCCCTGCCGCTCATCGGTTCCTTTATGGCGGCTGACCGCACAATCCCAGAACTAAAAGCCACACTTTCACAGGCCTATGCCCGCCAGTTGCTGCGCCCGGTTGTGGAGATCAATCCCAAGGCCGCGCCTTTGAAGGTTTTTGTCGGAGGCGAAGTCCGCAATCCAGGGATCTACGACCTTACCGGCGATGGCGACGCGCTAAGGGCGGTCATTCAGGCTGGGGATTTTGTAAACTCGGCAGATCGCAAGAAGGTCATAATCGTACGCCGCGGACCCGATGGTCTGGGCATGGTGCGCCAGGTCAACCTGCAGCGCGGCCTGAAGGCGGGTGCGACGGACTTGGTCCCGCTTCGGCGCTTTGACATTGTCTACGTGCCCAAGAGCGGCGTTGCGAACGCCGGGCTGGTAGTTCAGCAATATTTCAGGGACCTGTCACCGATCCAGTTTGGATTCAGCTACGCGCTCGGCAACAAGAAAAACTAAATCCCTTGGCTGAGTCAGCCGTGTGCCAGCCATTCGCGAGCGGCACGTTGAGCTTCGGCAACCTCATCAGAGGCCATCTCTTGGCTCAATTCCTTGCGATAAACCTTGGCTTCTAGCGAGCCCCGCATGGCAGCCAGATTGAACAGCATGTGGGCCGAAACATAATCCAGCGGCGCACCGCCTTGCCCCGTTGAATAGAGCAGACCCATCTTGAACAGCTCGTCGCCACTGGCCTCGGCCCCCGGCAACGGCAACACAACGTGCGATTCTACGCTCGCCAGCATGAGTTCGTTTCCCTCTTAGGATCAGTCGGCCTCCGTTCTGGAGATCGAATTTCCGATCATCTGGCAGCAGGAAAGTCGATCTCTACTGAACATATGGTTAAGCGGGCCGCCGATCTCGCGTTTTCTTGAAATCTCCAACAAATATACATGTTTACGCCTGCGAAACCTCCATCTCTGACAGGTTAATATTCACCGTACTAATCGTGAATCTGACGACGCTGTTCAGGTCGAGTTCAGGCGGACGGGCGCATTGCAAGGGCGAGATCGGGAACCACCAGAACTGTCAAAGGAGTTCCACCATGAAGCGCCTAATACTCACCCTAGCGACGATTGCTGCCGTCGCTGGACCACTTGCCTCGCCCGCACAGGCCCGCGATCGCGACCACCGGGAAGATCGCCACGAAGACCGTTGGGATCGCCATCAGGACCGCGACCACTGGGATCAACGCGAGGATCGACGGGACCGTCGGGAAGACCGCTGGGACCGACACTCAGGCTGGGATCGGGGTCAACACAACGGTTATTACTACAACAACCGCTGGTCCTATGGCCCGCCACCCCAGGCCTATTATGGCCAGCCCTATTACCGGCCAGGCTATTCGTCCTGGCAGCGGGGCGCAGTGATGCCGAGGTACTATCGAGACCGCTACGTCAGTGATTACGGGCGCTATCACCTACGCGCTCCGCCCCGCGGGTATGCATGGTACCGCGCCGGCGACGACTACTTGTTGGCCGCCATCGCAACAGGGTTGATCTACGAGATCATCAACAACAACTAGCGAGCAGCCCCGGAGCCCCAGGCCAAAAGCCTGGGGTTTGTTGCATTTCACGGCGCTTGCTCCTCGGGGTGCAGTCGACTACCTTAGTCAAGTCTGACCAAGGTGATCTAAATGACGACCGTCAACATGCTGGAAGCTAAGACCCACCTCTCACGACTGGTTGATGCGGTGGAAAGCGGAGCTGAGGGCGAGATCATCATTGCGCGTAACGGACGCCCGGCCGCGCGGCTTGTACCGATCATCGGCCGGAGCCAACGACAGCGGATCGGCGTTGCCAAGGGGAAGTTCGTTGTTCCCGATGACTATGACGCTGAAGACACTGAGATAGCCCGAATGTTTGGGGTTGCGGAGCCTGACCCTGAGTGAGGTTATTGCTCGATACCCACATTGCTCTCTGGGCGGCATCCGACGACCCTAAACTCTCACCGTCCGCAAGGATTATCATCGGTGACCCCGAGAACACCATATTGGTAAGCGTTGTCAGCCTGTGGGAGATCGCCATCAAGCAATCATTGCGAGGTCTAAGGGCTATTAGGGACCCTCTGCCGCTTACCCTGGAAGCGGCCTCGGAAGCGTTCAGCGAAAGCGGTTTCGATATCTTGGATGTGACTCCAGAACATGTTCTCGCCTTGGCGATACTGCCCCTACATCACGGTGACCCGTTTGACCGCATGCTTGTTGCGCAGGCCAGTTCTGAGTCCCTAGGACTACTGACGAGTGATCGAAAGCTTCCAGCCAACGGAATTGGCGTTATCGCAGTTTAATCACAGCCCGAGCTTACCCTTCAGCAACGCGTTGACCGTTCCGGGATTGGCTTTGCCGCCCGTAGCCTTCATCACCCGACCTACGAACCACCCGATGGCTTGCGGCTTTTCCTTCACGGACTCCGCCTGGCCGGGGTTTGCCGCGATTAGGTCGTCGATGATCTTCTCCAGCGCACCGGTGTCGGAAACCTGTTGCAGGCCTTGAGCGTCAACGATGGCGCGCGCGCCGCCCTCACCCGCCCACATGCGCTCAAAGACGTCCTTAGCGATCTTAGACGAGATGACTCCTTCTTCGATCAGCGCCACTAACTCGGCAATGGCCGGGGCCGCCAGCGGACTATCCTCGATATCGAGTCCACCCGCTGTCAGCTTGGCCGCCAGTTCGTTGGTCACCCAGTTGGCCGTCAATTTGGCGTCACGGCCTTTGACGGCGGCTTCGAAATAGTCGGCGCGGGC
>JANLPX010000182.1:0-13511 GCA_031367485.1 Alphaproteobacteria bacterium
AGGGGGATGCAGGTTGGGGATGGGCTTGATCGTGCGCGCCGCGGCGACCACCGGTTCGCGTTTGAACATCGTCACGATCACCGGCGGATCTGCGAGGGTGATGGGAGCTGGTGCCGGGGTGAAAACCTGCAATGCCAAGTAGGCCAAGAGGCCAGCATGTGCGGCCACCGAAACTCCAACGACAGGGGCCGTCCAAACCGCTCGCCGAGCGGGCCTAGGTGAGTAGGTTGGGTAAGCAAACTGACGGATGACCATGGTCTTCGTCCTTGCCGAATGTGTGCCCCTTAACCGTGATGGTCGCGCTTAAATTACGGCAATAAATTGACGTTAGGGAACGGTGCGGCAGAGTTCAATATTAGCGTCACATTAACCATGACTGCGGCAAATCTTGCCTATGGCTATTCAGGGTTTGAGAGGCGTCGTCGAGGCCGCCATCCAGCGCGCGTCCACCGCTACCGGTGTGGACTTCAGCTTCCTGATGAAGACCGCAAACCGTGAGAGCGGTTACAACCCCAAGGCCCAGGCTCCGACCTCGTCGGCGGCTGGCCTCTTTCAGTTTGTGGAACAGACTTGGCTGTCGACGTTAAAACAGCACGGGGCGAAGTATGGCTATGCGCGCTACGCGGACTTGATCACCAAGGGATCTGATGGTCGCCTGCGTGTGGACGGCGGCGAGGCGCGCAAAGCAGTGATGGACCTGCGCCTCGATCCACATGCCGCCTCGCTGATGGCGGGGGAACTGACGTCGGACCATGCCGCCTATCTGCGTGGCCGCACGGGGCGCGCGCCGACCGGCGGTGAACTCTATGCCGCGCACTTTCTCGGTCCATCTGGATCGGCCAAGCTTATCGAGGCTGTGCAGAGCAGACCAGGTGCCTCGGCCGCTAGCCTGTTCCCCGATGCCGCAGCCTCCAATCGCTCGATTTTCTATCGCGACGGTCGACCGGCGACGGTCAGCGAGGTCTATGCCAATCTGACGCGCAGTGGCGGGAGCGTGGGCGCGGCACCGACCGCGGCACCTCAGGCCGAACCGGACACGAGTTTCATCCAGTATGCGTCGGCGCGCCACACCGACCGAAAGCGCGAACAGGATGCCCTGGTCGACTTGATCCTGCGCGGTCCCCAGGAGTTGGACGGCGGGAGTTCGAGCGTGCGGCTGTCAGGCTCGCTGTTTTCTAGCGAGATGCTAAGGGTGCTGTCAGAGGCGCGCAGCGACAAGAAGAGTTAGGCCTTGGCGAATTCGTGCCTCAGTCGCGCCCCGACCAGCAGCATGAGTACGCCACCCGCCCCCACGATTGCGGCATGCATCGCCCAGAAGTTCAGGGCCGGCATCTGTTCGTAGAAGCCACCGATCCGGCCGCTGATGAAGCTGCCCAGCGTGGCCGAGGTGGCATTGATGCCCAGCATAGTGGCATTCACCGATACTGGAGCCAGTCGTGAATAGAGCGCGTTGAGCGTCGGCACTACGAACAGCCAGCCCAGGTTCGAGGCGAAATGGAAGGCGACGGCCAGGATCAGCGGTGAACGCCCCGCGTCGTTGACGATGAACTGCCCTGCAGCCAACAACAGGGTGGAGGCCCCGAAGATGAAGCAGCCAATGGCGATCTTGGTGAACTCATCGGGCTCCTTACCTTTGGCAGCTTGGGCTCGCCAGAAGGCCAGCATGAAGGGC
This sequence comes from Alphaproteobacteria bacterium, assembly GCA_031367485.1. GTDB lineage: Bacteria > Pseudomonadota > Alphaproteobacteria > Caulobacterales > Caulobacteraceae > Phenylobacterium. The sequence continues at coordinate 1,673 of JANLPX010000182.1, forward strand.
AGGGTGACGAGGGGAGCCAGGCCGTCGAGGGACTGAAGCCAGGGAACCGGCATGGTCCAGGTGCCGAACTGCAACTGAAGATGATCGCGGACCCACAGATTGTAGGTGTTCCAAATCTGCGACTGCGCCACCCAGAACAGGGCGGCGATAGGCACAAGGGCCAGGAGGTAGAGAACGCGCCGCCACTCAGGCCTGGTGAGCGGAACGCGGGCACTCGGCGTGGGGCGAGGTCGTTCGGCGGGTAGATGGCGTTGGCCCATCAAGTAGACAGTCAGTCCCAGCAACATTCCAAACCCGGCGAACCCGAAGGCAACATGCCAGCCATAGGCCTGACCCAAGGCGCCGGTCACTAGAGGGGCGATGAAGGCGCCTAGATTGATCACGCTGCCATAAATTTGGAAGGCTGTGGCACGGCGGCGGTCGCCAGGGTCGTAGAGTTCGCCAATCTGCGGCGTGACATTGCCGCGCACAAACCCTGCCCCCAGAATCAGTAGGAGTAAGGCCACCAAGAATGACTGGTCGAAGGCCAGGGCAAAGTGGCCAGCGGTCATCAGGACACCTCCGAGGATGACGCTGCGGCGGCGACCAAGATAGCGGTCCCCGAGAAAGCCACCGATGACGGGCGTGAAGGCAGCTAGCCCCACATAGAGTCCGAATATCTGGGAGGCGAGGGCTTGGACCGAGAGTGGGCCGGTCAGGCTTTCCAGCCCGGAGCGAAAGGCGGCGAACCCGACGATATGCTCGACGCGACCGGGCAACAACAACTGCTCTGCCATGTAGAGCACCAACAGCGCCTGCATGCCGTAGAAGGAAATCCGGTCCCAGATCTCTAAGCCTGCCAGCACGGCGAGGCCGCGCGGGTGGCCGAAGAGTTCGAGGGATTTAGAATTCGCGTCAGCGGTCGTTGCAGTCATCTATTCATCCCGCCTGACTGAGCCACATCTTGAAGTTACGGTGGCAGTGCATTCAATAATTGCAAAACCGCAGACCCCGGCGCTCGGCTTGAATTGTCACTAAATGCACTTTCCCGTAACTCCACGAAACTGAAAATTAGATCGTGAGGCGATAGAAATTGGGAGCCGCCGTCCCTACATACTAATCGCGCGTGACCGCTTGTCATGTCTCATGCTGTTGCCGCGCTTGAGCTGGAGGCCTCCATGATTCCGCTGCCCGACTTGCCCTATCCCTACAACGCCTTGGAACCAGTGGTTTCCGAGGCGACTATGCGGCTTCACCATGACAAGCACCACGCTAAGTACGTTCAGGTGGTGAACGAGCTCATCGTCGGCCAGTGGCACCCCTCCGCCTCCCTAGAGGAGATCATCCGCCAGGCTCCAGCCGCGGGCGATTCCAAACTGTTCAACAACGCCGCGCAGGCCTGGAACCACGCCTTTTTCTGGCGATGCATGGCTCCCCGGAGCGGACCACCCAAGGGACCACTCGCCGAGGCCATAATCGCGCAGTTCGGTGAGCTCGCGGGGCTACGCAAGGCCTTCGCGGAGGAGGGAGCGGCTCACTTCGGCTCCGGTTGGGTCTGGCTTGGGGCAGAGGACGGCCGCCTGACCGTCTTTTCCACCCATGATGGCGAAACCGTCGTTAGCCGGGAGGTGGTGCCGCTCCTGGTGTGCGACGTGTGGGAACATGCGTACTACTTGGATTACCACAACGACCGGGCGGCCTTCCTAGGGGCATGGTGGGACCACCTCGCCAACTGGGAATTCGCAGAAAGCCAGTTTGTCGCTGACCGTGGCCAGGCCGTGGGCTGGCGATATCCGCGTCTAGGCGAAGGTTTGCGCGACCGCGCCAGCCCCGCTGCCCTTGAGGCGGCTGTGGACGAAATGACCTCGCTCCTGGACACCAGGGTTGAGTCGGGAAGCGTGCAGGACCACCGCCTGAGAGAGCTTCTCGATGTGCTTACCGCCGCACGCGAGCATCGGACGCCGGAGTACGAGGCCATGAGGGCGGTCAAAGATCTCGACGGCCGCATCCGAGACGCCGAAAAGCGCGTGCATTCCCGCGGCGATCATGCCGATCACCATTGGAGTCCATTACTCGGCGGCGATGTGCGCCCGTAACTCCCGAGCGAACAGGCTCCAGGGCGGCCCCACGTCTAAGAATTACGGCAACAGGATAGTTAATTATACCGCATGCCGTTCGCCCCAGCTCAAGACGTCTAAGTAACTAAGTGTACTGTCACGTTAATTAGGTTCCGAAGAGTTCTGGGGAACGAGTTCGTGAGGCAGTGGCGTCGGCGCTCATGGGTTTATCGGCTCCCGTCGAACCACATTTTGCTCAGCCGATGACTATAGGGCTCAGCCCAACCGCGAAAGGTCTGGCGCTTGAAGGCTGGGTGAGCGACCTCGGGGCGGGTGAAGTAACTCCAGATCAGCAGGCGTTCATAGGCCACTAAAAGAGCTAATCGGGCGGGCGTGGGATTTGCGCGACCTTCGGCCTGGCGATAGGCATCCAGGTAAGCCTGGGCGCATAGAGGCGCACGATCCAGCCACTCGCAGGATTGGCGAACCAGGTCTGCTGCTGGATCGCCGAAATTGCAGGTCATCAGGTCGATGACGCCGCTGACGCGCCATCCAGTGTTAGCGCGCTCGAGCAGCACATTTCCCAGGTGATAGTCGTTGTGGACGAAGGTGGCGAGCGTCGACTCAGAGGCTTGTTCGGCATCTGTAGCGAATAGGTCAGCGACCCAGTTGTCGTCTTCAGCTGTGAACGATTGATTGAGCCTCGCGGCGGCAGCCTGGTTCTCGATCTCCGTGCGCAGATGTTGCGCATAGCCGCCCGGGTAGGGCACCAGCGCCTGGACGTCTGGATCGAAATCACCGGCATGGTCACGGCGAAGATTTTGAAGATCCACGAGGGTTCTGCCGAGTGCCCCGGCTATCTCAAGGGCGTCTGCGTCGCTGAGGGCCGCGCGATCAGCTGGATCAGAAAGGCAAACGCCGGGCAGGCGCGGCATGATCAGATAGGGCCAGGGAAAGTCCTCGCAGCTGTCATTGAGGTGCTGTGGCCAGGCCACCGGCACCTTGGTGTGGGCATGCAGCAGGTCGGCATAGAGCTGCTCCTTTGGGAACTGCCAGGCGTCATTGGCTTGGCCTTCGAACCAGTGCGGGGCACCGCGAAACACATAGTCGCCCGAGGTGGTGGTGAGGAAGACGTTCTGACCGAACAGACCTCCCGTGACAGGTGATGCCGAGACGAACTCGCCGAGGCCGGCCTTGCGAGTGGCAGCCCGGAGTTGCGCGTCTGAGATCACGCCAAGGCGGGTGGAATACTCGCTCAAGGGACCCGCGCAACAACCTTGATTTCCGCGCGGGCATTGGGGCGGACTAGGCCCGTAACGCCGATCCAGGTCGAGGCAGGATAGGGCGCGTGGATGAACTCGTCCTTGACCTTGGCCATGGTGGCCGTGTGCGCCGCCAAGTCGACAATATAAAGCGTGCTATCGACGATGTCTGAGAGCTTGGCACCGGCTTCGGCGAGCACCATGGCGACGGTCTCCCAGGCATTGCGAAATTCTGCCTCGGCTGTGTCGCCGCGACCGATCACGCCGGAGACGAAGATGAAGCCGTCCACTTTCACGGCCGGAGCGAAGTGGCCGAGATCGTAGCTCTTACGCATGGTCTCGGGGACTATGGGCTGAAAAGTCATGTGGTCGTCCTTTGTTTGGCGCTAAACCGCCGCGCCCTCGGCCACCATGGCGGCGATAGCGGCCTCCGAATAGCCGATCTCGGCCAGGACCTCAGCGGTGTGTTGGCCAAGGCTGGGTGGCGGTGGGCGTTGGGTGATGTCGGCACCGGGGAAACGGGCGGGAGCGGCAGGCGAGCGGTAGGTGCCGCCTTCGCCATCTTCCACATCGACCCAGGCGCCGGCGGCGGCGGCTTGCGGGTCGGCAACCACTTCGGCGGGGGTTTGGACCGGGGCCCAGACCATATCGACGGCGTCGAAGCGCCGGGCGATCTCGGCCATGTCGAGGGCTCCGAAGGCGGCTTCGAATTCGGCGACCAGGGCCTTGGCGTTGTCTTTGCGGGCGCGGCCGCCCTTGAAGCGGTCGTCTTCCAGCAGGTCGGGGCGGTCTGCGCATTTGGCGAGCGCTGGCCAATCGGGGCCGCCGCCGCCGCGCGGATTGAGCACGAACCAGCGTTCGTCCTTACTCTTGTAGAAATTGGCCAGGGGATCGAAAGGGTCTGTGCGCGGGCGGTTAGAGGCCAGGCGTCCGTAGCTTAGTTGCACGGCCATGTCGGAGCTTACGGCGTAGATGCCGGTGGCTAGCAGCGAGGTCTGGACAAAGCGTCCGACGCCGGTCTGCTCGCGCTCATAAAGTGCGGCCAGGATGGCGCTGACCGTGGCGAGCGAGGTGGTGTGGTCGCCGACGCCGGTGCGCAGGATGAAGGGGTCAGTGCCCTTGGGCGCGTGCATGCGCGCCACGCCGGAGCGAGACCAGAAGGCGGTGACGTCGAAGCCCGGCAGGTGAGCATCTGGGCCATCCAGGCCGTAGCCGGTGATCACGGCATAGACCAGGCGCGGATTGGCCGCGCGTAGGGTTGCTTCATCAAGCTTGGAGCGGGCCAGGGCTGCGGGGCGGACATTGGTGAGGAAGACGTCGGCTTCGCTGGCCAGCTTGGCCAAGGCGTCGCGGCCAGCGGGCTTGGAAGTATCGAGCACGATGCCGCGCTTGCCGCGATTGTCGAGGGCAAAGGTGGGGTTGCCGACCAAGGCGTTCTTGGCGTCGGCGAAGGCCACGCGCATAGGGTCGCCCTGCGGACGCTCGACCTTGATGACGTCTGCGCCCCAGTCGCCCAGTATACCAGCGGCACCGGGTGCGGCGATGTAGGATGCAAACTCGACGACCTTCAAACCCTTAAGCAGCACGATAGTCCTCCAGATGAAGGGCTATTGTGTCGGGCTAGGTCAGCAACCTCAAGCGCTCGCGCGGCTTTCGGCGGTTTCTTTGGGATTGGCGGCGGCGGCATCAGCCACGGCGCGGGCGACGCTGGCCACGCTGACAGGCTTGCGCAGCACCACGTCGGCCCCTGCATCGGTGCAATCCTTAGCCTCATCAGCGTCGCCACCAATGACGGCGATGATGGGAGTTTGAGCGATGGAGCCCTCAAGGCCACGCATGGCGGCGATGGCTTGTGGGCCGTCCATATTGGGCATCCGTCCGTCGATCATCAGGAGGTCGAACTCGCAGATTTTCGCCAACTCATAGGCCCGCTTGCCGTCGACAGCATGGACCACATGGTGGCCAAGCTGTTCCAAGACGGCGCGCAGCATGGCGGCATTCAGGGCGTCGTCTTCGGCCATCAGAATCCGCAGAGCCTTGCGATCAGCACTGTCGGCCACGACGGTGTCGGTGACTTCGGCGAGGTGTTCGACGGTGGCGGTGGGGTCATAGGGCAGGTCGAGGCGAAGGCAGCTGCCGACGCCCACCGCACTATGGGCCGTGAGGTCACCGCCCATCAAGCGGGCCAGCTGGCGCGACAGGGAGAGGCCAAGGCCGGCGCCGGAGGTTCCTGCACTGGTGCGTTCAATGCGCAAGAACGGTTCGAAGGCGCTCTTGATTTCTTCAGCGCTTAGCCCAGGACCGGTGTCGGCGATTTCCACGGTGATCCGGCCGGTTTGACCCAACTCCACCCGCGCCTCGACCCGGCCACGCAAGGTGAATTTGATGGCGTTGGAGAGCAGGTTAGCGATGATCTGACGTACCCGATGAGCATCAGCCAGGGTGGCACCGGCCGAGGCGGTGGCCAGCTCTGGATCGACATAGAGGGTGAGCTCAAGGCCTTTGGCAGCGGCATTGGGTCGGTTCAGCAAGACCAGGTCGCTAAGGAGGGCGGCGGTATCAAAGGCATGGGCATCTATCGATAGGTGGCCGGTCTCGGCCGTTTCTGAGTCGAGCGTCGTATTGAGGACGGCGATCAAATCATTGGCGGCATCTAGGGCAGCTGATAGCTGTTCTCGGGATGGGGCACCACGGCCGTTGCGCCCGGCGGCAGCCGAGAGCACGTGGACAACGCCGGTCAGGCCGTTGCGAATCTCATGACTAAGGGTCGCGACAAGGTCGGACTTGGATTGGGCCAAGCGGCGGGCTTCTTCGACGTTTCCGGCCCGCTCAGCGATCAGGTTTTCCCGGTCCGCGGCGACGGCGAACAGGCGGCGCAGGACGCGGTTGAAGATCAAGGCCAGCGCCATGGCCAGCGCGACGGCGCCCCAGGCATTGCGTGCCAATTCCTGGGTCTCTGGGCGCAGATAAAGCGCAATCAACGGGCCCGCAGCAGCGGCCGGGCCGACGATCAGGAGGCTGGGTAGCCAAGGTGAAGCGAAGAAGATCACCACCACTGATGCCGCAAGGGCGGTGATCAACAGCGGCTCGCGCGCAGCACCCGCGCCGTCGGCAAAAATGGCAATCTGAGCGATGGCGAGCGACCAAATCAGCGCGCTCAAGATGTGAATTCGACCCCGGACACGCACGTTCTGCTGGGCCCGTGGCTGCTTGAGCCAGTTGATGGCCGCGTAGAAGGCGCCCCAGGCCACCGCGAAAATGGCAAAGGTGAAGGTCATCCACACCGCGTTATCGGCGTGGCTGCCGGCCCAGACATAGGCAGGCAGGCTGAGTGCAAATACGCCTAGGGCATAGGGCAAGAGCGCGGTTTGCGCGTCCAGCGCTTGCTGAGTGACCGACAGACCGCCCAGACCGGGAGGCGCTGTGCGTTCGGGCGTGGAGCCTGACATGAAATACTAAACTCCTGACGCGACCGCGACAAACTAACCGGGCAGGGTTTGCGATGCGTTACGCGACGTCGTTAATCTGGACTGTTTGTTCGCGTCCTGGCGGGGTCCATAGGTCAAACCGCAACTGATCATTAAGCCTAACAGTCGATTATCAGAGGGTGGAAGGGATCGTCCCTTCCGGGGAGTGGCTGGAATGGCGACGACGCGCGCGGCGCTGACAGACGAGGACGTCCGCACGCTGGTGAAGGGCGCAACGGCTGATGAGCGCGCGGTGGCGGCCCACAAGATCTGTCGTGCCATCGACAAGGATGAGCTGACACCGGACGATCGCGCCAGGGCCGAAGACATTTTGCGCGTTATGGCGGCGGATGCGGCAGAGCTAGTTCGCCGTGCTTTGGCTGTAACCCTAAAGAATTCGCCCGTCGTGCCCCGCGACGTGGCCTGGAAATTGGCTCAAGACCTCGACAGCATTGCTTTGCCGATTTTGTCGTCATCGCCGGTCTTTACCGACAGCGATCTGATCGAAATTCTGAAACTGGGTGAACCCGTCCGCCAGGTGGTGATCGCCAAGCGGCCGAGGGTTTCGCAGGCCGTGACGGCCGCGATTGTCGAGCACGGTGTCGAGCGCGCCGTCGAGGCCGCCTGTGCCAATGACAATGCCGACTTTGCCGAGGCATCTTTACAAAAGGTCATCACGCGATTTGAGACTTCTGAGCGCGTTCTAGCTGCGGTTGCCTATCGCAATGTCCTGCCGATGTCGGTCACGGAAAAGCTGATCGATCTGGTCGGGGATTCCGTTCGCGATCACCTGCTCAATCACCAGGAGGTCTCGCCGGAACTCGCTTTAGAGATCGCCATGGGTGCCAAGGAGCGGGCGACCATTGATCTGGTCGACCAGGCGGGGCGTGCTGGCGATGTTAAAGCCTTCGTGACCCACCTGCACAAGCACGAGCGCCTAAGCGCCTCGCTGATGCTGCGCGCGCTAGCCCATGGGCACATGACATTCTTTGAGTGGGGATTGGCCGAACTCGCCACCGTGCCGCATCATCGCACCTGGCTGATGATCCACGATGCTGGACCGCTGGGACTTCGGGCGATCTATGAGCGATCTGGCCTACCGGCGCGACTCTATCCCGCGTTCCGCGCGGCGGTGGACACTTTCCACACTATGGAATTTGACGGTGGCGCGCGAGACCGTGAGCGCTTTCAAGAAAAAATGCTGCAGCGGTTCTTGACCCAGCCTGCGCAAGTCGGCCGAGACGATGTCGACTACCTGTTGGAAAAGATGGACCGGCTCTCGAGCGAGACCAGGGCCGAGGCGCGCGTCGTCGAGATCGGGTAGAGAGGGTTTGCCGAAGCGCTCTAGCTGCGCCACTCTGCTGCCATGACCGATATCGCCTCTGACAGCGCCATTAAACCCGCCGCGACGATTCTGATCCTGCGCGACGACCCAAGTTTTGAGGTGCTGATGGTCAAGCGTCACCATCAGATCGATTTTGCCTCGGGAGCCTTGGTGTTTCCGGGCGGCAAGAGCCATCAGGGCGACCACGATGGGGCCTGGGCCGACCATGTTCAGGGGTTCGGCGATTTCGACGAGGTCCAGCGTCCTCTGCGGATCGCGGCCATCCGCGAGGTATTTGAGGAAGCTGGTATCCTATTGGCCCGTCACACCGATGGCTCAGCCATGGGCGATGATGTGGCACCGATGGATGTTCGCAAAGCCGTGGATGCCGGCGAGATGGCATTCTTGGATGTGTTGCGGGACTTGAATGCCACTTTGGACCTGCATGCTCTCACTGTGTTCGCTCGGTGGATTACCCCGCCCCTGACACCCAAGCGGTTCGATACCTGGTTCTATGCGGCCCATGCACCCGCCGACCAGCTGGCGGCCTGTGATGGCCGCGAGACGGTGGACGCCGAATGGATCGCGCCAAAAGAAGTACTGCGATTGGCCGATGCCGGAGAGCGGAAGGTTATTTTCCCGACTCGGATGAATGTTCAGCTGTTAGCCGAAGCCTCAAGCGCCGCCGACTGCATTGCCCGCGCCCAAGCCCGCACGCTTGTAACAGTGCTACCCGAGATCAGAGACACGCCGAATGGTAAGGTTTTGGCCCTGCCAATTGATGCGGGCTACGGCTTTGTTGAAGAACCGCTTGCGCGAGTTATGTGACGGGTCTTTAGGCCCCAAATGCGTCTACGCGGCGCTCAAGCTCTTGGATCAGAACTCTGCCGACAGGGTGATCGTCGGTCTTGATTTGATCGCGGACCGCAGCCTTAATCGTGTCGATGTGGGCGTCGATCAGTTCGATCGGCGCGCTCAGGCGTTTCTCCCTGTCATCGATCAGTTTGCATAATGAGCCAGATATGCGGGTAACGATTGGAAATTCGTAGGTTGTGCCCAGGCCTTTCAGGTCGTGGGCACGCATGTAGAGGAATTCCATCGCCTCGGCAGTGGACCCCTCGGTCTTTAAGCGCTGGCGTGCGCCATCTAGTTTGGCGACCTCGTCATCGAGCCATTGACCGAAATTAACAGACAGACTTTTGAGCGCGGCCTCGGCCTTGGCGATAGCTGCTGGGTCGATGGCACCAAATCGTCCACCGACCTTCAACTTCAACGCATTGGACGCCGGTATCATTTCGCCCATTTTCTGCTCACTCACGTCGCGGCTCCTGGAAACTCGCTGAGAAACAACCTAGAGCCGATCTGTTAACAACGAATGTTCTTGCGCGGCCCGAACTCAAACGGAAAACTGTTCGGCGAGGACACGTTCTTCAAGACTGCGCCCGGCATCAAACAGGATGTGCATACCGGTCTCTCGATCCTCAGCCACATGCACTTCAACCACGTCACGAACTTCGAAGTTGTCGGCGACGGCACTGACCGGACGCTTGTCGGCCTCAAGGATCTCAAAAGATACACGCGCCGTATGCGCTAATAGCGCGCCCCGCCAGCGGCGTGGGCGAAAAGCGCTGATCGGGGTCAAGGCCAGGACTCGGGCATCCAGGGGAATAATCGGTCCATGGGCGGAGAGATTATAGGCTGTCGAACCGGCGGGTGTGGACACGAGTGCGCCGTCGCAAGACAGCTCCGCCAGCCTGACCTTACCGTCAATCGAGATCCTGAGTTTGGCGGTTTGCCGCGTTTGCCGCAGTAGCGAAACTTCATTAATCGCCATAGCCTGATGGGTCCGCCCTTGGGCATCCTTAGTAACCATCGTGAGGGGATGGATGATTGCGTGCTCGGCGGCGGCAATACGCTCCAGAAGTCCGTCTTCGGCATACTCATTCATGAGAAAGCCGACCGAGCCGCGGTTCATGCCGTAGATCGGGCGCTGCGTTGCGCGCTGTTCATGAAGGACTTCCAGCATGAATCCGTCACCACCGAGCGCCACAATAACCTGCGCCTGATCCTTCCCGACATCCCCGTAGCGATCGGTCAGGCGGACAAGCGCCTCTTGCGCTTCGGGTCGGTCGCTTGCGAGGAAGGAGAATTTGGTCAAGGAAGGCCCGGCACTGATCATGGCCCCGCCACAAAGTCGTGAATGTGGGGTCTTGTCAAACCCAAGCCGGAACAGGCTTTGGTAGGGAGGCGAGGACGACGATGGCTAAACCACTCTTGCTGGCGCTTGACCAGGGGACGACTTCGACTCGCGCAATTTTGTTCGATGCCAAAGGGCGAGCGTTAGCTGAGGCGGGCCGACCGCTGGAACAGTTCTATCCCGCTGATGGTTGGGTGGAGCACGACGCCAATGAGATATTCACCACCAGCGTTGCGGTGATTGCCGAGGTCTTGGCCAAGTCGCCGGGTGCCGAGGTAGCCGCCATCGGGATTACCAATCAGCGGGAAACCGTGGTGATCTGGGACAAAGCTACTGGCGAACCCATCCACCGAGCCATTGTCTGGCAAGATCGCCGCACGGCCACGACCTGTGAGACGCTGCGCGCGGCGGGCATCGAAGCCCGGGTGACGGAGATCACAGGGCTGCTGCTTGATCCCTACTTCTCCGGGACCAAGATCGCTTGGCTGTTGGACAATGTGCCTGGCGCGAGGGCGCGGGCTGAGGCGGGCGAATTGTTGGCCGGCACGATGGACAGCTGGGTGATCTGGAAACTGACCGGCGGAAGGGTCCACGCCACCGACGCCACCAATGCCTCACGCACCCTTTTGTTCGATATCGAGAAGCAGGCGTGGTCGGCTGAAATGCTTTACCATCTGAGGGTACCGGCCGGCCTGTTACCTAAGGTGTTGGATTGTGCCGATGACTACGGAACCACGGACCCCGAGCTGTTTGGTCGCGCCATCCCCATTCGCGGGGTCGCAGGCGATCAGCAGGCCGCGCTAATGGGCCAGGGATGCATCCATGCCGGTGAGATGAAGGCGACCTACGGGACTGGCTGTTTCATGCTGGTCAATACAGGTCGGGTGAGACCGGTTTCTCATTCCAAGCTGCTGACCACAGTGGCGGCGCGGATTAACGGGCGGACGACTTATGCGCTGGAAGGTTCGATCTTTATCGCGGGGGCAGCCTTGCAGTGGGTCAATGAGGGATTGGGCGTGGCGGGCGGCGGTGGGGCCGTTGAGGCCCTCGCCCAGACCGCCAAACACGATCATGCGGTGGTGATGGTGCCAGCTTTTACGGGCCTGGGTGCACCCTGGTGGGATGCCGAGGCGCGCGGGGCCTTATTTGGCATGACGCGAGACACGGGATTGGCCGAGATCGCCCAGGCCGCGCTGGATGCGTGCGCCTTGCAAACCCGTGATTTAGTCGAGGCTATGCGGGCCGATGCGCCTGAGGCGTTTGGGGATGGGGTTGAATTGCGCATCGACGGCGGAATGTCGCGCTCTGCCTGGTTTAGCCAGCGGTTGGCTGATCTGACCGGGATCGCCGTTGGCCGTGCGACCTATCAAGAGACGACGGCGTTGGGGGCTTCGCTGTTCGCGGGTCTGGGAGTAGGCGTGTTTGTCGACGCCGAGGCTGCCGTTGCAGCCCGACCGGCGACCGAGCCCTATGCGCCAAAGATGGATATGCACCATCGCGAAGCCGCCTATGCGCGATGGTTAGACGCCGTGGCGCGGGTTCGAACCGAGGGG
>JANLPX010000229.1:0-6262 GCA_031367485.1 Alphaproteobacteria bacterium
CATCATGTCATCGGCCATGACGTCCAGTCTCCCGATCGCTCACGACCATCCCTATGTGGAGGTGTTTTCTGAGATCGAGGTCATTGAGCATCACCTGCGCGCCACCGTGACCCGGCACCTGCCGCCTGGCGCCACCTACGCCCATTTCGAATTGCTGCGCCACGTCAGCCGCCACGGCGATGGTCAAACCCCAGCCCAGTTGGCGGCGATCCTGATGATGACCAAGGGCGCGATGACCAATGTCCTGCAAAAGATGGAGGCCATGGGTTATGTTGCCATCCTAGCTGACGTCGGTGATCGTCGGAAAAAGCGCGTGCGGGTCACCCGCCAAGGCCTCGACGCGGCCAACTCAGTGTCGCGCCAACTGCGCACCAAAACCGAGGCCCTGCGTGATGGTTTCACCGACAACGAATTTCGGGACGCGTTGCCATTTCTCCGGGCGCTGCGGACATTCCTGGCTGAGACGCCTCGTGTCTAGGCCGAGGGCCGCACCTGCAAATGCGCGCCCCGGACACCGGTCACTTCAACTGACACACCGGCCTCGAGGGCGAGATCAGCATCTAATTCGGCTGCCCACTCCTTGCCATCGATGAACACGCGGCCGGCCCGACCGGCAAAAGTGCTGACCGTCTTGCCGTGGTGACCCACTAGACGTGCGACATTATCGTTCACATCGTGGCTCGCATCCGCCGCGGCCTGAGGCACGAACCGCCTAGCCAACATGGTGCTCAGGATGGTCAAGACGGCAAACAACCCCACCGCAGGCAGCCAGTCCAACGGCTTGAACGCTGACAGCACCGCAACGACGCCGGCGCTCGCCGCTGGCCAAAGTAGCCAGCCGGATCCGAATGCCACCTCGCAGGCCAGTAGCCCAGCGCCCAAGGCTGCCCAAACCCAGAAGGGGTTAGCGACTGCCAGACCGATCACGGTGTCCATATCAAGCTCCCGACTTCGGAACCGCTCCGCCACGTGACGGCTGCTGAGTCCTTGCCGAATTCACGAGCTCCCCGATCCCGGCGATTGAGCCGACTAGAGAACTCATATCGGCAGGCACAATCACCGTCTTTTGCTGCGGGCTCTCGGCCAGCTTGGCAAAGGCTTCCACGTATTTCTGAGCGATGAAGTAGTTGATGGCATTGACGTCGCCTGCGGAAATAGCGTCCGACACCAATTGGGTCGCCTTGGCCTCGGCCCCTGCCGCGCGCTCACGCGCCTCGGCATCGCGGTAGGCGGCTTCACGGCGACCCTCGGCCTGCAGGATCGCTGATTGCTTGGCCCCTTCAGCCCGGGTGATCGCGGCTTGCTTCTCACCATCTGCCTCAGTGGTTATCGCGCGCCGTTCTCGCTCGGCCTTCATCTGACGGGCCATGGCGTTGGTGATGTCCGGCGGCGGCTGCAGATCCTTGATTTCGATCCGCGTCACCTTGACGCCCCACGGGCTGGTGGCCTCGTCAATCACGCTGAGCAGCCGAGTATTGATCTGATCGCGTTGCGACAGAACTTCATCAAGCTCCATATTGCCGACCACGGTGCGTAGATTGGTCATGGTCAGCTGAGTGATGGCGAAGTCGAGATTGGTCACTCGGTAGGCGGCGTTTGAGGCGTCCATCACCTGAATGAATATGATAGCGTCCACCTGGACCGTGACGTTGTCCTTGGTGATGACCTCCTGGCGCGGGACATCCAGCACCTGCTCCATCATATTGATGCGTCGTCCGATAGCCTCGACGAAGGGTGTCAGGAAACTAATTCCGGGCTTAAGCGTGCGGGTATAGCGACCAAATCGTTCAACAGTGAACTCTTTGCCCTGAGGCACGATCTTGATGGCCCCGAACACGACGAAGAGCGCCAGCACGACAAAGACAGTCATAGCGATCGAGGGAAACATGATGACCTCCAAACTATAGGTGGAGCTTAACGCACCTGCTCCGTTTCCGCCATGGAATCCGGACTTTCAACTGCATTTGCCTTGGCCCGCGCCAGCCGCTGAGCCAAGCTGCGACCCCGTGCCATGGCTTGGGTCTCGGCGCGTTTTGTCCCCGAGCTACAACCCCGAAACTCGCTCTGTCGGTTGGCAAAACCCGTATTGAAACTCTCGCGCAGTCGGCGATCCAAGGCCGCATCAGGCTGCTCTGCCTCGACCATAGCGATCATCCGCAAGCGCCAGTGTTGATCCGCCGCCCCGGAGCAGGCCTGGCGTATCGCGTGCGATTCCCCCAGCACATAGGCCAGGTCGACGAGGGTCTGGCGCAACATCGGACTGCGATCTTGCGCGAACGCCGATGATCCAGCAGCGATCAAAGCCAGACTGAGAAGGACAACGCGCATCACCATAGACTAACGAACAATCCAGGACTTGCCACCCTATCGGCCTCGTGGCTTGGATGGTCGGAACTTGAAAGCCCAGACCATGATTTCGACTGCAATCGCGCTTTCTGCTACGCTCTTGGCGGCCAGCGTTCCTGCTGCAAAGCCACTTGCAGGCAAACCGGCCGCCGCCAAGCTGGCACCGTTTGACGCCCGCGATCCAGCTGCAATGGTCGCGCTGATCAACAGCATGAAGGCCCAGGCCAGCATAACCAAGTCTGAGGGTGGCGAGGTTGCCCTCAGCATTGCCACCCCCGTCGGCGGTTTTGGTGCCCAGATGATTGGCTGTGATCCGTCAGGCAAGGCCTGCCACGCCATTGCTCTGTTCACTTCCTATGAGAATAAAGGTGCGACTCTGGAGCAAATCAATGACTTCAACAGGGCCCAGTTCGCCTGCCGCGGCGTCCTAGCTCAGGATGGTCGACCGGGTGTCATGTACTCGACCCTAGTCAATTTCCGGATGACCCAGGACGAAACCAAACAACATCTCGGCGTCTGGCAGGGCTGTATGAAGGCCTTCGACGACTTCGCCCGCAACCCCGTAAGCTTCCTGTCAAAGCCCCATTAATCGGGTTGGGCCCAAGCCGCGGAAGCCAACCGCTCAGCCAGAAAATCTGATAAAACTCTGACTCTGGCCGGGCGAGACCGTCCCGGCGGGCTGACCAAATGCAATCCAATTTCCATCGATTGCCACTCACCCATCACGGCGCGCAGGCTCCCGTCCGCAAGCTCAGGCCAAACCAGGAATTCCGGTAACAACGCCAGCCCCATCCCAGCTTTGAGGGTCGGCAACATGGCATCAGAATTGTTGACCTTCAGCAGGCCGCTCACGCTCACCGATTGTTCGCCAAGCATCTGATGTCCAAACCGCCATATGTTGGGCGTTAAGGCATAGGTGTAGGTCAGCGCCCGGTGCCAAACCAAATCGCGGGGATGCTGCGGCGTGCCTTGCTGTTCGAAGTAGCTCGGCGCACCCACCAGGGCCAGCTTCACGCCACACAGTCGTCGCGCCAACAGCGATGAATCCGGCAGGACACCGATCCGCACACCCAGATCAAATCCCTCAGCGACCAGATCGACCTTTTCGTCCGAAAGACTGAGATCCAGCGTGATCTGCGGATACAGGCTCAGGAACTCCGGCAGGATTGGACCCACATGTCGCAACCCGAAGGACATAGGGGTTGCGAGCCTCACCAGCCCGCGCGGCTCCGACGATTGCGCAGCTGCCTCCGCCTCAATCGCCTCACCCTCGGCCAGAATCCGGCTGGCGCGCTCAAGAGCCGTACGTCCGCTCTCAGTTAGCGACAGCCGGCGCGATGTTCGGTGGAACAGAGTCGCACCCATTCGGGTTTCCAAGCGGCTCACTGCCTTCGAGACCGTCGCCTTGGAAAGCCCCAACTCACCGGCCGCACGCGCAAATGCACCCATCTCTGCCACTTTGGCAAAGATCGCCCAGGCTTCGAAGTCCGGCAATCGGGACATAGCACACTTCCAGAAACTATATGTTTCGATTGTTTCTATTTCGGATTCTATGGCAAGGCCTAAATACACCTCCAACACGACCGCCGCCTCAAAGCAGCCGGTTATCACAGGAGGTCAGCATGATCGAAGTCCGAACTTTTGACAGTCTTGGCGGTGCTAACTACGGTTGGCTCAACGCCAAACACCACTTTTCCTTCGCCGAGTATCACGACCCGAAACGCATGGGCTGGGGTCCATTGCGGGTGTGGAACGACGATGCCATCGCACCTAATTCAGGGTTCCCGCCGCACCCGCACGCCAATATGGAAATCATCACCTATGTGCGGTCCGGCGCGATCACCCACCAGGACAGCCTGGGCAATAGGGGCCGCACCGAGGCCGGCGACGTCCAGGTCATGAGCGCCGGCTCAGGCGTCCGCCACGCCGAGTACAATATGGAAGATACTGAAACCACGCTGTTCCAGATCTGGATCCAGCCCAACACCGCTGGTGGCGAGCCGTCGTGGGGCGCAAAGCCATTTCCCAGGGGTGAGCGCGCCGGTCAATTCGTCACCCTGGCATCAGGTCTGGCGGGCGACACTGATGTCCTGCCAATTCGCGCCAACGGACGGGTGGTAGCGGCAACCCTGAAGGCTGGCGAGACCGCACAGTACCAACTCGGAACCGATCATTACGGTTACCTCGTACCTGCCACCGGCAAGGTCAAAGTCAATGGCGTACAACTCAACACCCGAGACGGCGCTGCCATTCGCGACGTCGAGACCCTGACCGTCACCGCCTTGGAAGACGCCGAACTCGTACTCGTCGACACCCTATAATCCCATCCTTCCTGGAGCTATCATCATGACTAAGGTTCTTGTTCTCTATCATTCCGCCTACGGACATATCGAAATCATGGCGCAAGCCGTCGCCGAAGGGGCACGTGAAGCCGGTGCCCAGGTCGATATCAAACGCGTACCGGAAACCGTGCCCGACGCGATCGCCAAGGCCGCGCATTTCAAGCTCGACCAGGCCGCGCCGATCGCCACAATCGCTGAACTCACCGACTATGACGCCATCATCGTCGGCGCGGGGACCCGCTTTGGCCGCATGAACTCGCAGATGGCCGCCTTCCTCGATCAAGCTGGCGGGCTTTGGGCTAAGGGCGCGCTGAACGGCAAGGTCGGTGGAGCCTTCACGTCAACCGCCAGCCAGCACGGCGGTCAGGAAACCACGCTATTCTCGATCATCACCAATCTGCTGCATTTCGGCATGGTGATTGTCGGCCTCGATTATGGATTTGCGGGTCAGACCAAGTTGGATGAAGTCAGCGGCGGCAGTCCCTATGGGGCCACCACCATCGCCGCGGGCGACGGGTCACGCAAGCCCAGCGAAAACGAATTGGCCGGTGCCAAGTATCAAGGTCGTCGGATTGCAGAGGCCGCGGCCAAGCTCGCCGCCTAACCGTCACCCCGTTCTGCGCCTCAAGCGCGGAACGGGCCTTCCGCGCCAAAGGCCAGTCGCGCAAACCGGTCGCCCATGCGCCGCAAACCGTCCGCGTTGGGGTGCAGACCGTCGGGCAGATCAGCAACATCACCCTCCCCGAACAGTTCTAGACCATCCAGATAGTGAAGGTTCTGATCGCCCGCTGCGCGACGACGACTGACGATCTCCGCCAATATGGCGCGAACCTTGATCAGAGTCAGAACTCCGCCCCGCAATTCCTTGGGTCGATCAACAGTGCGCACCGCTGATCCGTCCATAATGGTCGGGCCCGGACGGCTTTCGGCCACCGGGCAGGTAATCGGCGAGACGATCAGGATCGGTACCTGTGGTTTGCCCTCGCGGATGACGTCCAGAAAGCTCTCGACGGCAGGCCAGAACACCCGCTCGCGCATAGTGTCGCCGTTGATGACATTGATCCCAAGCTTCAGGCTGATCAGGTCGAAGTTGCCGTCGCGCAGGCTGCGGGCGACATAGCCATCCAGCTGACACTGGCCCGCAAACCCCATGGACATCAGATCTACACCGGCCGCACGCGCCGCTTGAGCAGGCCAAGTCTCGCTGGGACCGTCAGCTTCCATACCGTGGCTGATCGAACTGCCATAATGGGCCCACGTCCTGCCAACAGGGGTGTTTGGCGCAAGACTGGCACCATCGGTAATCCTCAGCGCGTGCAGGTCCACCGTTCCGGATTGCGGCAGCCAGATTTCGATGGCTTTATCTGCCGTTCCCAGATCGTCAAATCTGATGGTGGAGGGGCGGCCTGGAACCACAGTTGCGCCAGGGGGAGGCGCATTCGGATCGATCTCGATCGTGTTCCCACCCGCCGCATATTTCCGCGCGACACGCTCACCATCGACCAGCAAATCAAACGTCACCAATCCCCGCGGCCGGCCTAGGGTCTGTAGAGCGGTCTCGAGAACATCAAGTT
>JANLPX010000467.1:0-1850 GCA_031367485.1 Alphaproteobacteria bacterium
CTCGCGCACCCTGGTGCTGATGAACGGTCGTCGGATGACCGACACGACCGCAGCCGCCTTCCAGGGCGGCGGTCAGGACCTGAACTTCATTCCGACGGCGGCCGTGGGTCGCATTGAGATTCTGAAGGACGGCGCGGCCGCCACCTACGGCTCTGACGCCGTGGCCGGGGTTGTGAACTTCATCACCCGCAAAGACCTCGACGGTTTCGAGTTCAATGCCAACTATGCCTTCATCCAGGACTCCGACGGCGACTACGACGCCAGTCTGGCCTATGGAAAACAGTTCGACAGCGGCAACGTCCTGCTCACCATGGGCTATCGCGCCCGCGGTCGCCTCGACGCCCAGGACCGCGACTTCGCGGTGCGTCCGTATGAAAGCGTCAACTACGGCGGCTGGTCTGGCAACGCGAGCCCCGGCTCCTACGGCACACCCTCCGGAGCGCCCTTGTTCCGCGACAACGGTTGTAACGCCCTGGGCTCCCAGGAACTGTCGGGCGGGCTGAAGCCCGTGGCCAGCGGCGGTGTCCTCTGCCGCTACCAGTTCAGCAATTTCAACGACCTCGTGAACGAAGAGCACCACTATCAGCTCTATGGCGAGGTCAACTTCGATCTCTCCGACACCACCAAGTTCCACGCCGAAGTCGCCTGGAACCGCAGCGACGTGGTTGACCAGCGAATCTCGCCAGCCAACCTTAGCACGCAGTTCCCCACTGCCAGTACCTCTGCGTCTACGGCAGCGCCCGGCTACAACAATCAAACCCGCTTCTTCGTGCCGTCGAACAACCCAGGCCTGATCGCGCTTCGCACCAATTGCGCGGCCCCGCTCACGGCGGCCCAGTGCGCCGGTATGGCCGGAGGTGTCACCGCCAGCCAGAGCGCCTGGCGTTTGATCGGAGTCGAGGGCCATCCGCTGAATTCGGACGGCGCCGGTCACGAGCAGCTTGAACGGACCCAGTACCGGATTTCCGGCGGTCTGCGCGGAAAGTTCGACGGCGGCATGTTTGACGGCATTGCCTGGGACACCGCTCTGACCTTCATGGAAAACAAGTCCATCAATACGACTGAGGACCTGTTGGTGAACCGGATTCAGCGGGCCTTCAACGGCCTGGGCGGTGAAGGATGCAACTATTCCACCGGAACGCCTGGTGTCGGGGCCTGTAAGTATCTCAACCCCTTCAGCAACGGCATTGCCGTCAGCGCCATCAACGGGAGTGCAAACCCCTATTATGTGGCCTCTGTGGCCAATGACAATGCGCTGAGGGGCTGGCTCTACGGCCATTACACCAACGTTAACACCAACCAGACCCTGGTGGCCGACGCGGTGATCAGCAAGGAAACCAGCATTGCTCTGGGCGGCGGCAACATCGCCTGGGCGGTTGGTGCCCAGTATCGCTTTGACCGCAATCAAACGGAATGGTCCGGTCTCGGTGACGTCGGGGCTACGCCCTGCGTCGACTCTATCGACGGTCAACAGGGCGCCTGCCCCAATCCAGGAGGTCCCTTCATCTTCTTCGGGGCCCAATCGGACTACGACGTTGACCGTCGGGTCGGGGCTGCGTTCGCCGAGGTGAAGCTGCCGGTTCTGGACAATCTCGACATCAGCGCGGCTGTTCGCTACGAGGACTTCGGTGGCAATATCGGTAGCACCACAAATCCGCGGGTCTCGGCCCGTTGGCAGGCAATGGACTGGCTGGCCTTCCGTGCCTCGACGGGCACCACCTTCCGGGCCCCAGGCGCTGTGATCACCACGCCCAGCAGCAGCAAAGGGGTTCGTAACATCGCCGGCTCCTATCGCGCCGTCGTGACGGAGACCAACTCGAACCTCGAGCCTGAAACCGCCACAACGTCCA
>JANLPX010000244.1:0-4170 GCA_031367485.1 Alphaproteobacteria bacterium
AGCCCCAGCTTCACGCTTGACGGCAAAGACATCGCCTTTACCGTGATCGAAAATGGCAAGGCTGAGCTGCGAACGGCACGCACGATCCTGGTCACTGGCCAGGACGTTTTTCCCTTCCGCGCCACCTGGGTCGCCACGGGGGCCGCAAATAGCGACATGTTCTACGCCGCCGATGGCGAGATCCGCCGCCGCACGACCAGCGGCACCCAAACCATCGCCTTTTCCGCCGTCGTACCTGTCGCCCGACCTCACTACACCAAAAAGGCCCGCGACTTCGACACCACCCGCTTGCGCCCCGTCGTCGGCATAGGCACCCCCGCCGCCTCGCCAGACGGAAAGTCCCTGGCGTTTCGGGCCCTGAATGATCTCTGGCTCCTCCCCACCACCGGCGGCAAACCCACGCCGCTAATTAAAGACAGCTTCTGGAAGTGCGACCCCGCATGGTCACCAGACGGCAAGACGCTGGCCTATTCCACCGATCGCGGCGGCAGCTTGCAAATCTGGCTGCGCGACATGGCCACCGGCCAAACAAGCCAACTCACCCGCCACACCGGCGCGGCCCTATCCTCGGCCTGGTCGCGCGATGGCAGACAAATCGCCTTCCTCGACCAGACCGGCGCGCTGCATACCGTCCAGCTGGCCGACGCCACCACCCGACAGATATTCCCGGCCATTTGGGAACCCGGCAAACCCAGCTGGGGACCGGGCGACAAGACCCTGGCTCTGGCCGCCTTCAAACCCTATTCGGCCCGCTACCGCGAAGGTCTCAGCGAGATCCTCACCGTCGACGTCGCCACTGGCGCGGCGCAATACCAACCTCACGCCCCCCACAAATCGCTCGGCACCCGAGGCGATGACGGCCCAGTCTGGTCGCCGGACGGCACCAAGCTCGCCTATGCCTTTGCCAGCCGGCTCTGGATCGTGCCCGTCGATGCCCAAGGCCAGTTCCAAGCCAGCCCCCGCGCGCTGAACACTGAGGTCACCGATGCCCCGATCTGGGCGGGCGACAGCCTCATCTACCTCTCGGCTGGCAAGCTAAGGCGCGTGTCCCTGGACGGCGGCGCGCCGACGACGATCCCGCTCGGCCTCCACTGGGCCAATGCCAAACCGACCGGCAAGACGGTGGTCCGCGCTGCCCGTCTCTGGGATGGTCGCTCGGCGGGCCTGCGCGAAAATCTCGACCTCGTGATCCTGGGCAACCGCATCGCCGATACCGTGCCCGCAGGCCAAGGCCCCGCCGACGCCAAGCTGATCATCGCCAACGCCGATCAGACCGTCATGCCCGGCCTGATCGAAATGCACGCTCACCGCCAGATGCAGGGCTATGCCTATGGCGACCGCGAGGGACGGCTTTGGTTGTCGCTCGGCGTCACCACCACGCGCTCGCCGGGCTCTCCGGCCTATCACATGGTCGAAGACCGCGAAGCCCTCGGCAGCGGCGCACGCATCGGCCCGCGTTATTTCGCCACCGGCGAGGCCATCGACGGCAGCCGGATCTACTACAACTTCATGCGCCCAGTGACCGAGCCCGGCCAGATGTCGCTGGAATTGGAGAGGGCCCAGGCCCTGGCCTACGACCTGATCAAGGCCTATGTCCGCTTGCCCGCTGCGGCCCAACGCGACCTGATCACCTGGGCTCACGCCCACGGCATGCCGGTCACCTCGCACTATCACTATCCGTCATTGGCCTTCGGGATCGACGGAATGGAGCACATGGGGGCCACCAACCGGTTTGGCTATTCGCGCACCACCTCAGCGCTCGGGATCAGCTATCAGGATGTCGGGGCCCTATTTGCCGCCGCCGGAACTCGCCTGACGCCGACCCTGTTCACCTCTGGTGCGCTCTATGCCCAGGACCGATCCCTGATCGATGACCCACGGATCAAGGCGCTGTTCCCACCTTGGGAATATGCCCGCCTAGCCGCCCGCGCCGATCAACCTGCCAGTGCCGCTGGCCTCGCCAGCCTCGCGCGCAACGTCGCCCATCTGCGCACCCTGATCGCCGCGGGTGGTCAGGTGGTGACCGGCACAGACTCACCCATCGACTCCAACGGGGTCAGTTTGCACATGAACCTGCGCGCCATGGTCAAGTTCGGTATGACACCGCTCGAGGCCCTAACAACGGCGACGCGGAACGCCGGTGACTATCTCGGCCAACCGCTCGGAACCCTGGAGCGCGGCAAGCTCGCCGACCTATCCGTCATTGACGGCAATCCACTAAACCGGATCGAAAACGCCGCCGCCGTCAGCCTCGTCATGAAGAATGGTGAAACCCACACGCCAACCACCCTCATGGCCCCCTTCTCCACCATAGAACATACATCGAACCTACAGCCTGAACCTTATGCCAACCCCTCACCCCTCTGGTGGCATCAGGCAGAATACGTCGAGTCAGGCCGCGCCGCCTGCTGCGCCGATCCATTCTGCGTAACCCCTTCTACTCCCAGGGTTTTTCGTGCGACTGAGGTCTAGGCCTTAGCCCGATCCACCGTCTCGATCAGCGGATTGGCTCTCAGGGCCGCCGCAATGTGCGTCAAGTGCCGCGCATCCTTAACTTCGATGTCAAAATCCACATCGAAAAAGTCAGCTTGGCGCCGATGCATCCGCAGATTGACTATGTTTCCGCCGGCCTCGCCGATGGAGGTACACGCCTGGCCCAGCACACCGGGTGCGTTGCGGATTGTCGCTGTAAGCCTTGATAAGGTTACAGTATTTCGCTCAGCCTCCGGCGTCCACTGGAGGTCGCGCCAGAGTTCCTCGCGGTCTTCAAACTCCGCCAGCTTGGTGCAGTCGATGGTATGAACCGTCAAGCCCGTACCCTCCGGCTCCACGATCCCGACGATCCTGTCCCCCGGCACCGGCGTGCAACAGGTGCCAAAATGTAAACTAATTCCGGGGGTTAGGCCGCCACCGCGCACATAGAGCCGCGCGCCACGCCCCCCTTCGATCCGCCGCGTCGCGGTCGCCGCCTCGCGATCCGCCGCTTTCAGCCCCGGAAACACGACATCCAGGATCTGGGTCGGCGATATCCGCCCACGCCCCAGCGCCTCAAATAGATCATCCTCTGTCGCCGCGGCGAACCGTTCCAAAGCCGGTTTCAACGCAATGCTGATGCGTGATTTCCCTGCACGTTCAAAGGTTTGGTCTACTGTCGCCTTACCCAGTCGGGTGAACTCTTCCTTCTCCGTTTGACGGATGTGGCGCCGGATCGCCGATCGCGCGCGCCCGGTCACAGTCAGCGACTTCCAGTCCGGCGGCACCACCGGCTTGGGCCCACGCACCACCTCGACCACGTCACCGTTCTGCAGCGCCGTACGCAGCGGCCGCAACTCGCCGTTGATCTTCACCCCAATGCAGGTGTCGCCTACATCGGTGTGCACCGCATAGGCAAAGTCCAGCGCCATCGCCCCGCGCGGCAGATTCACCAGCTTGCCTTTTGGTGTAAAAACAAAGGTTTGGTCGAGATACATCTCAAGCTTGGCGTGCTCCACCAGCTCATCGACATCGCCGCCATGCTCGAGCACCTGAACCAAGTGCCGCAGATTGACCAGCGGGTCTATGCCCCCCGCCGCAGCCTGATGCTCGGCGTCAAACCCGTAGGACTCGTCTTTGTATCGCCAATGCGCCGCTACCCCGTCCTCGGCGATGCGGTCCATGGCCTCGGTGCGGATCTGCATCTCGATCCGCATGCCCCTGGCCCCTACGACGGTGGTGTGCAGCGAGCGGTAGTTGTTGCGCTTTGGGGTCGAAATGAAGTCCTTGAACCGCTCAGGCACGCAAGGCCAAGCACGATGGATTACGCCCAGCGCGCGGTAGCAATCCTCCTCGGAGTCAACGATCACTCGGAAGGCGAATATATCGGAAAGCTGTGAAAATCCAATCGACTTGCGCTGTAACTTACGCCAGATCGAGTAGGGGTTTTTCTCGCGACCGAACACCCTGGCGCTCAGGCCGATCGTCTCCAGCTTGGCCGCGATATCCCGCGAAACCACCTCGACTGCCCCACCCTGCTCAATTCGTAAAGCCGACAGCCGCCGCCCAATCGCATCCCGCGCCACGGGATTGAGGTGTTCAAAGGCCAGCTCCTCCAGCTCCGAACAGATCCGATGACAGCCAATTGATCTTGCCAAAGGCGCATAAATATCAAGGGTTTCGCGCGCTATGCGCTCC
>JANLPX010000474.1:0-2686 GCA_031367485.1 Alphaproteobacteria bacterium
TCGCGCGGCTTGCCCTCCTTCTCGGCCTCCATGAACGGCATCAGATAGGCCACCGCCTGCTTCATCACCCGGGCCGATTTCACCACCTGGGGCAGGAACATCTTGCCTGCGCCAAACAGGTCGCCGACCACGTTCATGCCGTCCATCAGCGGGCCTTCGATGACGTGCAGCGGCCGCACGGCGGCGGCGCGGGCCTCCTCGGTATCGAGCTCGATGAAGTCGGTCAGGCCGTGGACCAGGGCGTGGGAGAGCCGCGCGGCAACCGGCTGTTCGCGCCAGGCGAGGTCAGGCCCCTTGGCCTCCGACTTGCCGCCCTTGTACTTGGGTGCCAGCTCGACCAGCCGCTCGGTATTGGTCAGTTTCGGGTCGCGCTGTGGCCGATTGAGGATCACATCCTCGACGGCCTGACGCAGCTCATCGGGGATCGTGTCATAGACCGGCAGATCGCCGGCATTGACGATGCCCATATCCATCCCCGCCGCGATGGCGTGGTAAAGAAACACCCCGTGAATGGCGCGCCTAACCGGCTCATTGCCCCGGAAACTGAAGCTGACATTCGATACGCCGCCGGAGATGCGCGCATAGGGCAGCGACTGTTTGATGATCCGCGTCGCCTCGATAAAGTCGACGGCATAGTTGTCGTGCTCTTCAATCCCGGTGTCTACGGCGAAAAAATTCGGATCGAAGATGATGTCTTCCGGCGGGAAACCGACCTCATCGACCAGGATATTATAGGCCCGCTCGCAGATTTCGACCTTGCGCTTGGCGGTATCGGCCTGACCGACTTCATCAAAGGCCATGACCACCACAGCGGCACCGTAGCGCAGGCACGCCCGCGCCTGCTCGCGAAACTTATCCTCGCCCTCCTTCATACTGATGGAGTTGACGATAGACTTGCCCTGCACGCAGCGTAGCCCCGCCTCGATGACCTCCCATTTCGACGAGTCGATCATGATCGGAACCCGAGCGATATCAGGCTCGGCCGCGATCAGATTCAGGAACGTTTTCATAGCGTTAACTGAATCCAGCAAGCCTTCATCCATATTGATGTCGAGGATCGAGGCCCCGGCATCAACCTGCTGACGCGCAACGCTCAAAGCTTCCGGATATTGACCCTCGGCGACCAGCTTGCGGAACTTGGCAGACCCCGTAACATTGGTCCGCTCACCGATATTGACGAATATAGGTCTCAT
Source organism: Alphaproteobacteria bacterium (assembly GCA_031367485.1). GTDB lineage: Bacteria > Pseudomonadota > Alphaproteobacteria > Caulobacterales > Caulobacteraceae > Phenylobacterium. The sequence goes on from JANLPX010000474.1 coordinate 1,194, forward strand.
GCCAGTTCAAACGGCTCCAGACCTGCCAGCCGCATGGCCTTGGGTCGTTCAGGGATTGCCCGCGGAGCCACACCAGCAACGGCTTGGGCGACATGGGCGATGTGGTCAGGCGTGGTGCCGCAGCAACCGCCCAGAATATTGACGATGCCGTCCTTGGCCCATTCGTGCAGCTCATGGCTGGTCTGATGGGGCTCCTCGTCATACTCGCCAAAAGCATTGGGCAGGCCTGCATTCGGGTAGGCACTGACCAGCGTGTCAGCGACCCGCGCCAACTCGGCGACATGCGGCCGCATCAGCTCAGCGCCCAGCGCACAGTTGAACCCGATGGCAAACGGCTTGGCATGCTTGACCGAGTTCCAGAACGCCTCGGCCGTCTGGCCTGACAGCGTGCGGCCAGAACGGTCCGTGATCGTTCCCGAAATCCAGATCGGCAGCGGTTCATAGCCCTCGTCTTCAAGGTCCATGATCGCCTTGATCGCGGCCTTACAGTTCAGCGTGTCGGTGATGGTCTCGATCAAGAACAGGTCGACGCCGCCGTCATGCAGGGCGATCATCTGCTCGCGATAAGCCTGATAGACTTCCTCAAAGGTCACGAGGCGCGCACCGGGGTCATTTACGTCCGACGACATGGACAGCATCTTGTTCAGCGGCCCGATTGAGCCCGCGACAAAGCGTGGCTTGTGCGGCTCCTTAGCGGTCCAATGATCGGCGACCTCGCGGGCGATCCGGGCACCCTCGAAATTAATGTCCCGCACCGCGTCCTGCAGCTCATAATCGGCCTGGGCGATGGTGGTGGCCGAGAAGGTGTTGGTCTCGGAGATGTCGGCCCCTGCGGAATAATAGGCGTCATGCAGCTCGGCCACGATGTCGGGCCGCGTCAGACACAGGATGTCGTTATTGCCCTTCAGTTGGCCCGGGTGATCGGCAAATCGCGCGCCGCGATAGTCTGCCTCGTCCAGTTTTTTCTTCTGGAACATCACGCCCCAAGACCCGTCGAGGATCAGGATGCGTTCCTTAGAGATCGCCTTCAGCTTGGCAATGCGGTTGGCTCTGGAAACACTCATTTTGCAGCGGCCTCTTGCCTGGCTAGATCGCGGTTAAGCTCTGTCTCACTCTCCGACCCAGAGTCTGCCACCTCCGCAGGTGTTTCGCGCACCCCCAGCACCCGACAGATCGCATAGACCAAATCGGCGCGATTGAGCGTGTAGAAATGGAAGTCCGAAAACCCCTCTTCGGCCAACCTCGCACACATCTCAGCGGCCACGGACGCCGCGATCAGCGTGCGGGTCTCAGGGTCCTGATCCAGGCCTTCGAACAGGTTCGCCAGCCATCCGGGGATGGTGACACCAATCCGCTGGGACATGTTGGCCAATCCCTCGAAGCTCGAGACCGGCATGATCCCGGGCAGGATCGGGATGGTCACCCCGGCCTTTCGGATCTTCTCGATGAACCGCAGATACCCATCAATATCAAAGAAGAAGTTGGTGATGGCT
>JANLPX010000437.1:0-2607 GCA_031367485.1 Alphaproteobacteria bacterium
TGGGTCGCGGGTCAATGGATGGCTCAAGTCGACGCTCCCCCACCTCGCGCGCCAGAAGTAACCCTCTCACGAGCTTCGGAAGATTTGCGACTGGCTGACTATCGTCCCGGCGAGAATGGCTTTGTCTTCTCACCCCAGGGAGGACTGCGGCTTAGCCTGTCGGACATGGACAGGTTAGCCTGCGCCTGCTCGCGCGCTCACCACGGCGATAGCGCGACGCCGATACCCTCCGCCGCTTTGCGCGCCATGCAAACACCGGTCTGGGCTCTCGACCCCGCCCGGGCCAACGGTGATACCGATGAGGGTGTATTTCAAAGCTATGGACTAGGCATGCAGAGCCCCACAGGTCGCCTAGGCCCCAGCGGGGACGCCTTCTTCGGCCGGGGCTCGGACCGCTGGCGGGGCCACCTGGGCGACGCCTATGGCTGGATGACGGGCTTGTTCTGGAACCTAGACGATCACCGGACCATCGTCTGGGCGATCAACGGCATGCCTGAGACAGGGCGGCCAGCCGGGTTGAGGTCGTCCTTGACCGCACCGGAGGAGGCGCTGGTGGATTTGGCCTTGGCGGCGAACCATCGGGGATAGGTAAGCTATACACGAGTTGAAATACGTAGCGGGATATGCTACAATATTGGCTATTGCGATGAGGCGTTATGATCCAAAGCTGGAAGGACCAACGGGCCGCGCTTGTATTCGCAGGTAACACTCCAAAAGGTTTTCCGGCGGATTTGGCGAGAACCGTAAGACGTCGCCTTTTCCAGATCCACGCCCCTGTTGCAGTTGAGGATCTTAGGGTACCGCCGGGAAACAGACTGCATAAGCTGAGCGGTGATCGCGAGGGTCAATGGTCGGTTAGCGTGAACGACCAGTTTCGCATCTGTTTCGTTTGGGGTTCAGACGGACCGGAACGTGTTGAATTTGTCGACTATCACTGAGGTCGGAGTTTTTGATCTGTAAGGAGTGAAGACGTGAGCCAAGACTACGCCAATTTTGTCGAACCCGCGCCGCACCCAGGCGAGCATCTGCGCGAAGATTATCTGCCAGCATTCAAGCTGACAGCCGGAGCCTTGGCCCGCGCCATGGGATTGAAGGACCGGGCGCGGATTGAGCGGCTCGTGCGCGAACGCCAGGCCATCACGGCGGACACGGCCCTGCGCCTAGGACGTGTATTTGGGACATCTGCCCAGTTCTGGATCAATCTTCAGACCGAACACGATATTTCGAAAGCTGCGATCTTGAATCGTCAGGCCTTGGCTGAGATCAAGACTCTCGTGGCGGCGTGAACTCGCAGTTCCCTACTTAAGCAACTGATCGAACCCAAAACGAAAACGGGCCCGGAGGTTTCCCGCCGGGCCCGCTCACTTGCGAATGATCGCAGTCTTACTTCACGGTGACGGACGCGCCGGCTTCGGTCAACTTCTTGGCAACTTCGTCGGCGATTTGCTTGGAGACGTTTTCGACGACGTTCTGCGGAGCGCCTTCGACCAGGTCCTTGGCTTCTTTCAGGCCCAGGTCCGGACGGACGCCGCGGACTTCCTTAATCACGTTGATCTTCTTGTCGCCACCGGCGGTCAGAACAACGGTGAACTCGGTTTGCTCTTCGGCAACTTCAACCGGCGCTGCGGCGCCAGCAGCGGCGGCGGCGACAGGCGCGGCGGCCGAGACGCCCCACTTTTCTTCCAGCAGCTTGGAGAGCTCAGCGGCTTCCAGGACGGTCAGGGTGGACAGGTCGTCGACCAGTTTTTCAAGCTTAGACATTGGGTTTGATCCTTAAGGTGATGATTTAGGTGTGTGTCTAGGAAATGACGATCAGGCGGCGTCTTTGGCGGCATAGGCCGCAAAGACTCTGGCCAATTGCGCGGCGGGGGCTTGCAGAACACCAGCGATCTTGGTCGCAGGCGCTTGCAAAAGGCCAACCAGCTTGGCGCGGATCTGGTCGAGGGACGGAAGCGTCGCAAGCGCGCTCACGGCCTTTAAGTCCAGAACCTCTTGGCCCATGAAGCCACCCACGATGGCGAACTTTTCGTTCTCCTTCGCATATTGGGTCGCAACCTTGGCAGCGGTGACGGGGTCCGGCGCATAGGCGATGGCGACGGGACCAGTGAACAGGGCATCGCCCGCCTCACCGATCGAGCCGTTCAAAGCCTTTTGAGCCAGGGTATTCTTCACCATCTTCAGCGAAGCGCCTTCCTTGCGGAGGCGGCCACGCAGATCGGTCATTTCCGCAACGGTTAGACCCAGATTGTGGGTCACAACCACGGCGCCGGCGCCTTCGAAAACGCGTTCTAGCGTCTCGATTGCGACCTGCTTTTGAGCGCGGTCCATTGCGGTCTCCATACTCAGGTCCGGCCTCGGGACTATTCCCGCGACCGCAAATGATCACTTGGGCGGGAAACCCGCCTGCGCGATCAGCCTGTCCTTGAGAAGCCGCAGTCTCCGCGCCCCAACGCGCAGGGCGTGGGCCGTTTGGAAACCTCATCTCCCCGTCTCCCTACGATCACGGAAGGGCTCTTCCGCCGATTATGGTCTCCGGTGACCCCGGAAACCTCGCAGTTCATGGACAGGATCAGGGGCGAACCCCCGAACCCACCTCCCCTTGGCGGA
>JANLPX010000443.1:0-7439 GCA_031367485.1 Alphaproteobacteria bacterium
GCCCAGCGGCAAGTCCGCGGCGAGCTGGTGGCGTCCGGTACGGTGTTTGACCGGGTCTGGTCCCTGCGTTCCGACCAATTGCGTCAGGGCTCGACCCTACTGTCCCGAGACTTCGGTTTCCGCGAAGCTGTAGCTACAGGCGACAAGGCCACAATCATTTCGGCCATGGAGAACCTGCGGGGACGCCTGCGCATCGACCTGGCCTTTATAGTCGGCGTCGATGGGCAAATCGCCTCGACTGGCAGCCAAAATCTCGGTGGGCACGCCGATGCCCTACTTCCCGCGCTCTACGACTCCGACGCGCCATCTGGGGTCTATGTGCTGGACGGCGTGCCCTACCAGATGGTCGCCACCCCCATCCTATCCCCGGATTTAGTGGGCTGGGTGGTGTTCGCCGCTCGACTCGACACCACCGAAATGTCGACCCTGGAGAAACTTGCGGCCATCCCGATCAAGGCGAGCGTCGCCCATCGCGTGGGGTCTGCGTGGATGCAGGGGGCCTCAGCCAGCCCTGCCGACGAGGTTGCCCTCAACCGCCTTATGACCCGCGCTCAACTTGGCAAAGCGCCAATACCCTTGGCGCTCAACACACCCACGGGGGCGGCCATCGCCCTAGTCAAGCCGCTGCATACCCTGACCCAAGGCGACCGCGCGGCGCTCGTGCTGACCTATCCCATGGCGCTTGCTATCGCTCCCTATCGTCCGCTGTTAGGCACCATTGGCCTGACCAGCCTGCTGGGTCTGATCATGGTTATCCTGGGCAGCTGGAGCCTGGCGCGCAGCGTCACTCGCCCTGTTTCGGTGCTCGATCAAGCCGTGGGTCGCCTGCAGCGGGGCGAGGACGGTCAAGTAGCGATCGAAAGCCAAGATGAGATCGGACGATTGGCCACTAGCTTCAACCTAATGGCCACTGAGATTCGTGAGCGTGAGCGGGCGATTACTCATTTGGCCCTGCATGATGCCGAAACCAGCCTCGGTAATCGCCTTTCGCTAGAGCGGGCGTTAGAGGTGATGTCGCGCGAACATGGCCCCCGACTATTCGTTGCGGTTCTGGGCGTAGACCGGTTTGCTCATGTACGCGGGGCAATCGGCTATACCCTGGCCGCGCAAGTGATCCGAGAAATTGGTGAACGCTTGTCTGGTCTCCGGCCGCTGGGCGCGGTGGCGCGGTTGTCGACGGACGTGCTCGGCCTTGCCTTTGCCGCTGATGACTTGGCCGATGCCAATAGCCAAATCGAAAGACTGCTGACGGACCTAGAACAACCCCTGCATATTGGTGGTGACGCGGTTGACGTGGCCCTGACGGTTGGCCTGTCGCCTGTCTCCTCGGATCAACCGGCGGGAAGTATGATTGAGCGGGCCAATATTGGTCTTGACCAAGCCCGGATCGGACAACGGAAAATCGCGGTATTTGACGCGGAAGTTTATGGTGACCCGGCTTCAAATCTTGCCTTGATGAGCGGGATGCTGTGGGCGATCCGGTCTGGCGGGATCGAGTTGTTCCATCAGCCGAAGTTTGATCTGCGCAGTCGTGCAGTAAACGCCGTCGAGGGTTTGGTCCGCTGGCGGCACCCAACGCGCGGCATGCTGCGTCCCGACCTATTTATCCCCATGGCGGAGGAAACCGGCCACATCCGCACTCTAACCGATTGGGTGCTGCGTCAGGCCATCAATGATCAAACCGCCATGGCCAAGGCTGGCCATGAGCTTGAGGTTTCGATCAATATCTCGGGCCGGCTTCTGGGCGATCGGGATTTCGCCGATCTGGTGGATCGCTCGGTCAAGACCGCAACGGGCAAGCTTTGTTTCGAGATTACTGAGACCGCTGTCATTGAGCACCCCGACCTGGCGCTGGAAATGCTCGACAGGTTTCGCAACGCAGGCGTTTCGATCTCCATTGATGACTTCGGCACGGGCCTGTCTTCGCTCGCCTACCTGAAACAGATTCGCGGTCAGGAATTGAAGATTGATAGGTCGCTGATTGTTGGCATCACCGACAGTCAGCGTGATGCCTTGATCGTCAGATCGACGATCGACCTTGCCCACGGGCTAGGCATGAAGGTCACAGGCGAAGGCATCGAGACAGCCAATACGTTCCAGTTATTGGCGGCCATGGGGTGCGACTCGATCCAGGGCTACTTTGTCGCCAAACCCCAGCCCATGAACGAACTCCTCGTCTTTCTCCGTGACGACGGTGCACAGCTGGCGGTGGGCTAATCTCCACATAGGCGTCGCTTTAGTGACCCGCAGTGGCGCGTAGATCGGCCACTACCGTTTCGCGGCTGCCTCCTGTCACGATGCTGACCTTGCGGATCTGCTGATTTTTGGCGGTTTTCATATAAGGCTGCCAGACGGTCATACTGGCCCCACCAGGCGGCAGGTTGCGGATCACCGCTACACCGTCTGCCGAGGTCTTGGCGGCAAAGGGCGTGTCGACCACCACTATATAGGCGATCATCTGGTCGTGGATATTGCAGCCTAGCGGCACGATCCCTGCCTGATCAAAGTGGATACTGCGGCTCTCATCGTGGCCGTAGAGCTTGACCTCGAACTTCTTCACCGACGAGAACGAATAGACGTGGTGGCGTACATTATCCTTATTGGGGAACGAAACGTCCGAGCCCACCGGCACGATCAGTACGAAGGGATTAAACTGAATATTCTGTTGCGCCACAGCGTAGGGCCAGGAGAACCGGATCGGCGCGGCTAGCTGCCCGCCAGGCACCCGGATTGTCACCACCGCGTCCTTCACGGGCTGGCCCGTTGGCGTTTTGACGCTGACCGTTAGGTCCGCCGCAAATGCCGGAATCGAGAAGGCCAGAATGAACGGCAGAATCAGATATTTCATAATTCCTACAGACCTAACACTGGAATGGCGAAATGTAGTCCGGCCCCAATTTGGGTAAACAGTCTCTAAACAATTTTCGCCGAAGGTCTGCCTATGAACGGCCTAACCCTAATGGCGGCACTTTGTCTGGCCCTGGCTGGTGAAACCGCGCTTGCCGAACCTATGACCTCAGGCGGTAAGCTGCTGCTTACAGGCGGCGTATCCAACATTGAGGGCGCAGGCGGCGGCGGCTTGGCCAGCTGGGCCACCATCACCGGTTACGAGACGGTTGATGGGGTCGGCGGCAATGTGCATGCGGTCGGCGTCAATCTACCTGACTATACGTTCACTTCTTATGGGGCCGCAGTTGGGTTTCGTGATCGCTTTGAACTATCCTATGCCCGCCAAGCCTTTGACACCGGGGCGACTGGGGCAAAGCTCGGCCTTGGTTCTGGTTTCACCTTTCATCAGGACGTTGTCGGCGCAAAACTGCGTCTGACCGGCGACGCACTCTATGATCAGGACCGTTGGATGCCCCAGCTGGCAGCGGGTGTGCAGCTCAAACACAATGACCGGGCTACCATTATCAAAGCGTTGGGCGGCAAGGACAATGACGGCATCGATTACTACCTCGCGGCAACCAAGGCGCTGCTGAACCATAGCTTGGTGCTCGACGCCACGCTGCGTGCCACCAAGGCCAACCAGACCGGCTTGCTCGGTTTCGGTGGCAATAAGCACGACGACTATGGCCTCCAGTTCGAAGGTTCAGCCGGCTATCTGATCTCAAAGCGCCTGCTGATCGGCGCGGAATATCGGGCGAAACCCGACAATCTGGCTGGGCTAAAGGAGGACGACTGGGTCGATGTCTTCGTGGCCTATGCGATAAACAAACACCTCTCGATCACAGCCGCCTATGCCGATCTTGGCCAGATCGTCACATTCAAAGGCCAGCGCGGTCTCTACCTCTCGATACAGGCAGGATTCTAAGATGCGCTGTGCCGCCATCGGTCTCGGGCTGGGCCTGGTCAGCGCATCCCTGGCATTTGCTGAAGAGCGCCCTGTCGATCCCTACAGCGTCTCCAATACCAATGCTGGGGCGAGTCCAGTCAGTGACCCCACCTTGCTCAGTGCCTTCCATGGCCAAGCCGGAGTCGGACGCATCGTCGATGACCTGGTAGCTCGCGCAGTGGTCGATCCAAAGCTGGCCGAGATATTCCACACCACTGATCTCGAACGGCTTCGGCGCACCCTGAAGGAACAGATCAGCTTCCTACTGGGTGCCGACACCGACTATACGGGCCGCGACATGAAGTCGGCCCACAAGGACCAGGGCATCAATACCGCCGAATTCAACATCCTGGTCGAGCTATTACAAACCGCCATGGACAAAGAAGGCGTGGTCTTCGCCGCGCAAAATAAGCTGCTCTACAAACTGGCCCCGATGAAGCGAGACGTAGTGACTCGCTAGGTTCAGCTCAAGCCATAGGGCCGATAGGGTCCTGCGATCAGCTGCTCAAACACACCCATGCCGCGCTGAGGCGCTTCGCCGGGCAGGGAAAGCGTCACGTGGGATAGAGCCTGGATGTGCCAGTTTTCCGGACTGGCCATATTGACCTTGGCCAAGTCGATGTCCTCGCGCGCGACGACCAAGTCGCCCTTGTACATGCCGTGCCGCCACTCGGGGTGGCCATACCCAATACCGCGCATCAGGAAGGTCAGGAAGGGCTCGAACTTCACCTTTGCGGAGCCCTGGGCCAGCGGAACCACCAGGGTGCCACCTTGGGCATGGCGGGTGCCGGGGATCATGGTCACGTCCTCAATGCTCGCGCCCTCGCTGTGATAGCCGCCGTCATGACCGGCTCCATCGGGCATGATGACCGCGCGGGTGTTCCAGGGCACACCATCCGGATCAGCATTGACATGGAAGAAGACACTTCGGTCGGCGAAATTAAGCGGCGTCCACTGCCAGAAGAAACCGCCAAGCGTGTGTGGCACCGTCGGCTGAGGATCAGGCGCGCCAATAGGCCGCACGCCCCATGACCTGTCACGTGTGCCCACCGTCCCGGACGCCAGATCGCGGCGCACACCGTCGACCTCAATCCAGCCGGTGATCCGCACGTTCTGGGTCAGGCGCGTATAGTCCATAAAGGCGCGCGGCCCGATCCGGCGCATGAACCTCGGCTCTTCAATCGGGAAAGTGCGGCCCTCAAAGGTGATGTCAGCCGCAATCCCATCGGTGAGCGCGACGCTGACGCGCAGCTTCTGCAGAGGCTCTACTACCTCGATGCGGATAGGGCCGCACACCAAGTCCATCCGCTCCATGTTGAGTAGGCGTGAGGCGTGCAGGCAGTGCTCGACCCCATTTCGTATCACAGAGAAATGCGCGTCGGCGACGTTCAGGTGCGGATAGACCCCAAATGCTACAGCGAAAAACTCGGTGCCGTCCGGCTGATAGCCGTTGAAAAAATAGCGGTCGTAAAAGTTTCGATCAGTTCCTGAATAGGCGATGGGCTCGGGTGTCTGGTGGATAGGAAAATCATCGGCCTTGGTCAGCATGGCGCGTCCTCCAGATTGAGCGATCTTAGCCATCGCCTCTTGTCAGTCTTGCGACGACGTCGCAGACAGCAGTATCAAGTGAACACAGATAACCACACAAAGGAGACGGTGTAATGCTGACCTAAGGTCAGCATTCGCGGGAAAGCCAGCATGAATACAATTGACATCGCTATCCCGCAGGACCGTGCCGATACCTTGGTGGATCCAGTGGCCTATGCCGACGGGCGTATCCACGAAACCTATGCCTGGCTGCGCGCTAATAATCCGATGGGCATGGCCACGGTTGAGGGTGTCGATCCCTTTTGGGTCGCCACGAAGCACGCCGACATACTTGAGATCAGCCGCCAGAACGCGATGTTTTCTAATGGCGAAAAGTCCGCCACCATGGTCAGTAAAGCCGTCGATGCGCGGGTTCGCGCCATGACCGGTGGCAGTCCGCATCTTTTGCGCACCCTGGTCCAGATGGATGCCCCCGATCACATGAAATACCGGGTCCTGACTCAGTCCTGGTTCCTTCCGCAAAATATCCGCAGCCTGGAAACCCGCATCCGCACCATAGCCAAGGCCGCCGTTGAGACCATGCTGTCCAAGGGTAATGAGTGTGACTTCGTCAATGAGGTGGCGCTGCATTACCCGCTGCGCGTGATCATGGAAATTATGGGCGTGCCGCCGGAAGACGAGCCCCGGATGCTGATGCTGACCCAGGAGTTGTTCGGCGCATCTGACCCGGAGCTGGGCCGCAAAGCGGATACGGATGTTGATCCCGCTACCCAGATGGATATGGGCGTGATCACCGACTTCTTCAATTACTTCAATGCGTTCTCCGAGTCCAAACGGGCCAATCCCACCGATGACCTAGGCACCCTGATTGCTAATTCCAAGATCGACGGCGAGCCGATCAGCCACTTCGAGGCGATGGGTTATTACATCATCGTGGCCACGGCGGGCCATGACACGACGTCCTCATCAACCGCCGGGGCTCTGTGGGGTCTGGCTCAGAACCCGGATCAATTGGCCAAGGTCAAGGCTGACCCGTCCCTGATCCCGGGTTTGGTGGACGAGTCCATTCGCTGGATTACGCCGGTCAAGACCTTCATGCGCACCGCTATGGAGGACACCGAGATCGCGGGTCGCAAGATGAGCAAGGGCGATTGGTTGATGCTCTGCTATGCCTCGGGAAATCGGGATGAAGCGGTGTTCGATGCCCCCAATGAATTCCGCCTCGACCGCTCACCCAACAAGCATCTGGCCTTTGGCTATGGAGCGCACCTGTGCCTGGGCCAACATCTGGCCAAGATGGAAATGCGGATTCTCTGGGAAGAACTGCTGCCGCGCCTGAAGTCAGTCGAACTGGCCGGCGAGCCCGCCATGAGCCAGTCGGTGTTCGTCAACGGTCCAAAGCGCTTGCCGATCCGGTTCGAAATGGCGTGAGCCATCCCCTTGAGCCCCGGCTGGCAAAGTATATCGCGGGCAAGATGCCGCATGTACGCGAGGTCGGGGTTGAGGGCTTGTCTCGGATTTCCGGCGGTGCTTCGAGGGAAACATATCGCTTTCGCCTGACGTGGATCGATGGACAGCAGCATCTTACGCGCAAACTGATCCTGCGGCGTGACCCCCCGGCCAGCCTCATAGACACCGAGCGGCGCATCGAATTCGAGGCCTATCGCGCCTTTTTCGGGTCATCAGTGCCCGTCCCTGAAATGCTCTGGTTGGAAGAAGGAAACGGGCCGCTCGACTATCCGTTTTTCGTGGCGCAAGAGCTTGAAGGCTTTCAGGCGGCACCGGCCCTGCTCTGGGCCGAACCGTATTTAAGTGTCCATCAAGCCCTGGCCGAGGCCAAGTGGTCGATCCTAGGCCAGATTGCGCGGGCTGACCCGTCGGTATTGGGTCTCGATCAGGTCATGACACCCCTTGAACCTGCGGAATGTTGGGTCCGGGAACTCGACTATTGGGAGGGCGTGCTAGACGAAGACCAGGCTGAACCCCTGCCGATTACCCGCGCTGCCATCCGCTTGCTGCGCGCCAATCCGCCACCACCGCCCGCACGCATCGGTGT
>JANLPX010000481.1:0-10681 GCA_031367485.1 Alphaproteobacteria bacterium
ATCAATGGGGCCCTTATAGGGCTCGTAGTGGCTGAACACGCGGTTGAGCACGCCTGAGCCACGGGTGTCGGTGAGGAATTCGCCCTGATAGCCGATCAGTGAGCGGGACGGCGACATCAGCGACAGGCGGGTCTTGCCGGCGCCGGAGGGGCCCATGTCTTTCAGCTCGGCTTTGCGGGCCGAGAGCTTTTCGATGACGATGCCGGAATACTCGTCGTCGACGTCGATCATCACGTCTTCGATGGGCTCCAGGCGGTCGCCGGTGACTTCGTCTTTCTGGAACACCACGCGGGGGCGGCTGATGGAGAGCTCAAAGCCCTCGCGGCGCATGCTTTCGATCAGCACACCCAGCTGGAGCTCGCCGCGACCGGCGACTTCGTAGGCGTCCTTGTCGGGGGTTTCAGAGACCCGGATGGCGACGTTGGACTGGGCTTCTTTCAGCAGGCGATCGCGGATGACGCGGCTTTGCACCTTGTCGCCCTCGCGACCCGCCAAGGGGCTGTCATTGACCGAGACCGTCATGGAGATGGTCGGCGGATCGATAGGTTGGGCCGGCAGGGCCTCGGTGACTTCCATGGCGCAGAGGGTATCGGCCACGGTGGCCTTGGAGAGGCCTGCGATGGCGACGATGTCGCCGGCCTCGGCGTCGTCGATGGGCTGGCGCTTCAGGCCACGGAAAGCGAGGACCTTGGTGATGCGACCGCGTTCGATCTCTTTTCCGTCATAGGAGAGCGCGCGAATGGCCATGCCGGGCACGGCCTTGCCGCTGGCAATGCGCCCCGTGAGCAGGCGGCCCAGGAAGGGGTCGTTCTCGATCAAGACGGAGAGGATTTGGAAGGGCTCGTTGGCGCGGACTACCGCCTTGGGTTCAGGCACGTGGCGAACCACGAGATCGAACAGGGGTGCGAGGGTATCGTTGGGCTTGGCCATGTCCATGGTCGCCCAGCCGTTTTTGCCCGAGGCATAGATGTGCGGGAAGTCGAGCTGTTCGTCCGTCGCGCCCATGGCGGCGAAGAGGTCAAAGGCGTCGTTGAGCACGCGGTCGGGATCGGCGTGGGGCCGATCGACCTTGTTGAGGCAGAGAATGGGGCGCAGGCCCATCTTCAGGGCCTTGCCCAGCACGAACTTGGTTTGCGGCATCACGCCTTCTTCGGCATCGACCAGCAGGACGCAACCGTCCACCATCCCAAGGATCCGCTCGACCTCGCCGCCGAAGTCGGCGTGGCCGGGGGTGTCGATGATGTTGATGCGGGTGTCGCCGGCTTCACCATGCCACAGCACGCTGGTGCATTTGGCCAGGATGGTGATCCCGCGCTCGCGCTCCTGATCATTGGAGTCCATGGCGCGCTCAACCGTCGCCTCATTGGCGCGGAAGACCCCGGACTGGGCAAGCAGTTGGTCGACCAGGGTGGTTTTCCCGTGGTCAACGTGGGCGATAATGGCGATGTTGCGGAGCGACATTTAATTCTTATTCTATGCAGGAGGCGGGCGCTTGTAGTTGAGCCCTGACTTTTCCGCCAGCGACTTCTTGCGCCGCACAAAATGAACGCGCCGGCATTTTTGTGCGACGCAGCATGAATTGAACCGGTTTTGGGTAGGCCAAGTCTGTTGATATTCTTAAGCTAATGACAGAGCTGGGGTTTATCTGAGCGAAATTGTTGCTCGATGCCTTGAAGAAAAGTGCGCCGCACTCTATATTGGATTTGTGAGGCGTCGTTGACGCTTCTGCCCTTTCTGGGCGTTTCCTCCCTAATTAACTGCCGCGTCTTCGGGCGCGGCTTTTTTTTGGCGCGACCTTAAGGCGTGCGCAGGCCATCCCAGGTTTCTGCGGCCAAATGCCGGGTCAAATGTTCCAAATCAGCCTTGAGCTTCGAAAAGCCGGGTGTGGGCGTCAGGCGCGCCTCATCAAGATAGAGCCCCCGATTGATCTCGATCTGTAGGGCGTGTCGGCCTTGGGCGGGGCGACCGTAGTGTTCGGTGGTGAAGCCGCCAGCATAGGGGGTGTTTCGAGATACCCGATAGCCCAGAGACTGCAGTTCCTGTTCAACGATCTTCATGACCACACCGCCACATGCCGAGCCGTAGCGATCACCCAGCACCAGATCGCAATTGTTCTCGCGTCCGCTGGTTCTGGCGGCGGCAGCCGGCATCGAATGCCAGTCAATTAGGATGGCAAAACCGTGTGCGGCTCGGGCTTCAGCCAGCAGCTGTTCTAGGCCGGCGTGATAGGGCGTGTGAACTCTGTCGATCCGGCCTAGCGCCTCTGCGAAGGTCAACTTGCGGTCATAGATCTCCTGCCCTTCGGCGACCAGCCGGGCTATGGCACCAAGACCTGCCGCGACCCTGGCGGAGCGGCCCTGAGCAAAGGGTGGGAGCTTGTCGGCGAACATGGCCGGGTCCAAATCGAAGGCTTCGCGATTAACGTCCATGTAGGCGCGCGCGAATTGGGCGCTGATCAAGGTGACCCCAAGTTCCGGAGCGGCGGCGACCAGTTCATCGACCAATGCGTCCTCCGACTGACGGAGTGCCAGTCCTGCTAAGGAAGATCCCATGTCACCGGGATAGTGTCGTCCTGAATGGGGTGACGCATAGACCAGGGGCGTTCGGGTCGCGCCCGAGGTCGCGCGCCGAATCTCAAATGCCGCAGGAGGCTTTAGTTCAATTGGCAACGCGGCGAGGGAGTCGGGCAAGGTCATTTGCAGCATATGACCTTGGGGAGGGGGTAAGGGTCAAACGGTTCATCGCGGATTTACACCTCCCCCTTAATCTGCACCGTCTGGAAGTTATCCCTGGAGCGCGTATGCCCCGAATTCTCTTGGCCGAAGACGATGACTCCCTGCGCGGGTTTCTCAGTCGCGCACTGGAGCGGGCAGGGTTTGACGTGACGGCCTGCGCCGACGGCGAGGAGGCCGCGGCGGTTCTGGATCAAGACTGGGATCTGTTGCTGACCGACATCGTGATGCCCGGGATGGACGGCATCGAGGTTGCGCGGCTGGCGGCGGCGAAACACCCGGGCTTGCGGATCATGTTCATTACTGGGTTTGCGGCGGTAGCGCTTGCCGCTGAAGGTAGCGCGCCGGCAGGTGCCAAGGTGTTGTCCAAGCCTATCCATCTCCGCGAGATCGTCACAGAGGTCGAGAAGATGATGGCGGCTTAGAGTTCTTGCGCGGCGGGCGCCCCGCCGTTATACCGCCGCCTCTCGCTCCCAGATGGGGAGCCCGGCGGACGCGTAGCTCAGCGGGAGAGCACCTCGTTGACATCGAGGGGGTCACAGGTTCAATCCCTGTCGCGTCCACCATCCTCACACCGTCGGCCTCACACTGCCGGCCTCACACTGCCGGTTGTCGAAAGAGCAACTCCGCCGCATCTTGGCTACTGGACTGGCGCTGCCTCCTGCGGCGGTGGCGGTGGCATATAGAATATGATCGGCGGGCCAGGGGCTTGGGCCGGCTTTGGCTCGGCGCCGGGAACCGGTGGCGCTTCAGGCGTCGTGACGCGGGGCGGCACGCCTGGGCGATAGTCGTTGGCCGGTGGCCGCAGAGCATCACGCTCCTCGGCCCGGGCGGCCTGAGCCGAGGCCCCGTCACGAATACGCGTGGCAAAGGCGGCCAGGCCGTCGTCGCGCGAACAGCCGGTTGCGGCAACCGAGACGGCGCAGGCCATCAAATACAAGCGCGGCTTCACGAACACTTCCGATCTTCTGAATTTCGGCATCTGTAGTTCAGACGCTGAGCCGAGACAAATGAGCGGACAAGCATGCGATTGGCCGAACCTCCAATCAACCCCGTCATTCATGGTCTGCGTTCGACAATTCGGAAAAATTGAACCCGAACTGGGGCGCGGCAATTGGGCCACAGTCGGCATCTTTCCTGCGGGCAGGGTGTGACGGTGAGTGTTCGGGGCCGGTCCGGGAAAGCGCGGTGCGACGGATGTCAGAAGACGAGAATATTGGCGAAATTGCATGAATTGAGGAAAATCCACCCTCTCTGAACGCGTACCCAGCAAAGTTTATGTCGTCATTTGAGGAGAGCTCACCGGCGGCTGCGTCGATCGGAGTCGGGATGCAGGATCGCGAATGCGCGATGGACCCAGCGTCAACCACCGAAAGCCCCTAGCGCAGGCCTTAATAGCCGTCGATTATGACGGTTGATATGCGTGGAGCCTGATCTGCCTTGAAGAGGTTGGACGGTTCGTGAGGGAAGGAAACTTGATGTTGAAACGTTCTTATTTCTGTGGCGGCTCTGTTGTCGCTGTCGCGATGGCGATGGGTCTGGCCGGTAATGCCTATGCAGCGGAGGCCGACAAGGCGACTACTGTTGAAGAAGTGGTGGTCACCGGATCGTTTATCGCCGGTACGCCAGAGGACGCCGCCCTGCCGGTGGACGTGATCGGCGCTGACGAACTCGAAAAACAAGGTTCGCCCTCGACGGTTGAGCTGCTGAAGGCGCTTCCGGTTTCGTCGGGTGTGCTGGGCGATACCAACCAGTTCGACCCCCGCGCTCAGGGCTCGGAAGGTTCCGGCTCGGTCAACCTGCGCGGCCTGGGTGCCCAGCGCACCCTGGTGCTGCTCAATGGTCACCGCATGGCGATCAACCCGTTTGGCCAGGGCGGCGCGGGTATTGTTGATACCAACACTATCCCTGTCGCGGCCATCGGACGTATCGAAGTCCTGAAGGACGGCGCAGCCGCCACCTACGGCTCCGACGCCATCGCCGGCGTGGTCAACTTCATCACCCGTACTCATTTTGATGGTCTGGAACTGTCTGCCAACTACCGGTCGATCCAAGGCTCGGACGGCAACTATGGCGCTACAGCCCTCTGGGGTTGGGAAGGCGATCGCGGCAATGTCTTGCTGTCGGCCGGTTACGAGCACCACTCCGAACTGACCACCAATTCGCGCGGCTGGGCAAACCAGCCCTATCTCAACAACCCCGAAGGCGGCTGGTCGGGCGGTAACGGCGTCGCGCCGTTTATTCCGATCGCACAAAATGGTGCCGGCGCTTGGGGCCCCGTCGCGGGCTTCCAGCTCGACACCGGCTGCACCCCGCTGGGTGGCGTTGCCCAGGGCGGCGGCTTGCCCGCCTGTCTCTTCCACTACACCCCTTATGACAACCTGGTGGAAACTGAGAACCGCCTGCAGTTCTATGGCGAGGCCAATGCCGAGCTGAGCGACAGCGCAAAGCTGCACTTTGAAGCTATGTATTCCCAGACCGATGTTCCGCATTGGAAGACATCGCCGTCATATCTTGCGCTGCAGGCTCCGACAGTGACGACCAACCCGACGGTCGGCTCACTTACCCCGGCTGTTCTGGCCGGATACTTTGTTCCCAGCAGCAATCCGGGCTTCATCGCCTATCAGGCAGCCAACCCGGCCCAGATCCCGCTGAGCGCGACAGGGGTCCACTTGCCAGGCCTGCGCTATCGTCCCTTCGGCGTGGCGGGCAATCCCTTGTTCGGCAATGGCCCCTCCCAGGGACGTCGTCACTATGAAGCCACCCGGATTTCTGCGGGCATCAAGGGCGATTTCGAGAACGGCATCGGCTATGATGTGACCCTGACCTATGGCCAGGAAACGGCCATTCGTTCCGGCTACGATACCCTTGTCTCGAACTTCCAGTTGGCGTTGCGCGGTTACGGCAGCTTGGCTTCGGCCGGGGGCAACGGCTGTACAGCGGCCAAGACGGCCAACTTCTCATCGGGCGCAGGCAACAATGCTTTGGGTTGCTACTACTTCAACCCGTTCTCCAACTCGACCGCCAAGAACTCCCTGACTGGCGCGACCAATCCTGGGTTCAACGCGGCTCTGGTGAACAACCCTGACCTCGTGCGTTGGTTCTTCCGTCAGGGCGAAACCAAGGCGACCTCGAAGCTGTTCGTAGTCGATGCGGTCATTAATGGTGCGACCCCGATCCACCTCGCCGGTGGCGATGTGGCCTGGGCTGCGGGCGTTCAGTTCCGTCGCAGCAGCTACGCCAACACCTTGGACAACCTCAGCAACTCGGCGGCCACGCCCTGCATTGATACGCCGGTCAATGGCTCGACCGGCTGCTCAGTTCGCAATGGCCCCTTCATGTTCCTCGGCTCAGGCTCTGAGAATGATCTGACCGGTGATACGTCCGCGATCTTCGGCGAATTGAGCGTGCCGCTTGCCGACAATCTGCAGGTTCAGCTGGCGGCGCGTTATGAAGACTACGGTCCCGACATCGGCTCGACCTTCAATCCGAAGATCTCGGCCCGTTGGCAGGCCACCGACTGGTTGGCGTTCCGCGCTTCGGCAGGCTCGACCTTCCGCGGTCCGCCTTTGACCCAGCTTACGACCAACAGCGGCACGGCGCTCAGCTTCATCGCCGGCTCGTTCCGTGCCATCGACATCTTCGGCAATCCCAGCCTCGCGCCGGAAACCGCCAAGACCTATAACGTCGGTGCCATCGTCAATGTGGGCAAGCTGAAGGGCACTATCGACTACTGGCGCTTTGACTTCGACAACCCGATCGTGGCGGAGCCTTCGGGCTCAATCGTGGCGACGATGTTCCCGGGCGGCGCGGCGACCAATTGCGGAAATCCGGCGTTTGCCGCTCTGCAAGCTCGCTTCACCTTTTCCGGGGCTTGCTCGACGGCGGCCATTGCTCGGGTACGCACCCAGTATGTGAACGGCTCGGCGGTGAAAACCTCGGGCGTCGATGTCAATGTCGACTATAGCTTCGACGACGTGATGGGT
This sequence comes from Alphaproteobacteria bacterium, assembly GCA_031367485.1. Taxonomy (GTDB): domain Bacteria; phylum Pseudomonadota; class Alphaproteobacteria; order Caulobacterales; family Caulobacteraceae; genus Phenylobacterium. The sequence continues at coordinate 6,719 of JANLPX010000481.1, forward strand.
GGGGCGCTCAAGCTCGGTACTTCAGCGACCTATACGCTTCAGTACAAGATTGACGCCTTCAAGGTCGGCGGCGTGACGGTCGAGAAATCTTTCGATGCTGTGGGCTTGCTCAACTACCAACTGTCGGCGACCTCGCTGCCCCAGATCAAGGGTTCGGCCTTCGCCGAGTTCACCAAGGGCCCGCACAACCTGCGTTGGACGCTCAACTATATCGACTCCTACAAGGATCAGCGGCCCTCGATCCTGGCAGCAAACCCGATCAACGGCGCAGTGCTCAGGCACGGCCAAACCGTCGATGCCAGCTGGACCAGCGATCTTGACTATCGTGTCTTCCTGCCCTGGGATTCGACCCTGACGGTTTCGGTGGACAACATCACCGATGCTGACCCCTCGTTCGCCCGACTGGATCTCAACTACGATCCCTTCACCGGCAACGCCTTGGGCCGCACCATCAAGGTGGGCGTGAAGAAGAAGTTCTAAACCTCACGCCTCGCGAGACACCAAGAGCCGCCGCCGGGAAACTGGCGGCGGTTTTCTTGTTTTTCGGTGCCTTACAGTGAAGTTTTCGCCGCCTCAGCCTTCCCCGACGGAAAAAGGCACTAGCGCAAATCGAAAACCCAGCGGAAGATGCGCAGATTACGAGCCAGCCTTGCCGGACTTCAGAGGACAAGGCGCTTGCATGGGGAAGGAAACCTAATGTTGAAACGCGCATATTTCTGCGGCGGCTCTATTCTAGCCGTCATGATGACCCTGGGTGCCGGATCGGCTTTTGCCGCCGATGCCGCTAAGGACGCCACCACCGTTGAGGAAGTTGTGGTCACCGGCTCATTCATTGCCGGCACGCCCAAGGACGCGGCTGTCCCGGTTGACGTGATCAGTACGGAAACCCTGGCGCAGCAAGGTTCGCCCAGCGCGGTTCAGATGGTTAAGTCCCTGACCGCCTCCACCTCGGGACTCGGCGAAAGCAATCGCTATAACGGCGGCGCGGGTACGGCCTCAATCAATCTGCGCGGCTTTGGCTCCTCGCGCACACTGGTTCTGATGAATGGTCGCCGGTTGGCCGATAGCGCCCAGGCGGCATTCCAAGGCGGCGGTGCCGACATCAACTTCATTCCCCAGGCGGCCCTCGGTCGAGTCGAGCTGCTGAAGGACGGCGCGGCGGCGACCTATGGCTCGGAAGCCATCGGCGGCGTTGTGAACTTCATCACGCGACGCGATCTTGATGGGTTCGAGATCAATGCTGATTATTCTGCGGTCAAGGATACGACTGGCGAGTATCGCGGCAGCATCGCCTATGGTTGGAAAGGTGACAGCGGCAATATCCTGCTAACCGCTGGCTATCGGCACCGCTCGCGCCTGGACGCTCAAGATCGGAATTGGGCCGTCGCTCCGTTTGAGAGCCCGAACTACGGCGGCTGGTCGGGTAACTCAAATCCCGGCAACTATGTCGCCAACACGGTTGGTGGTGCCTTCCTATTCCGTGACAATGGCTGCGCCGAGCTTGGCGGCGTTTTGACCAATACGGTCGGCGGCTTTGCAACACCTGTCAATGCGCTCAACCCTGTGGCCGCCAACTCGGCCTGCCGGTTCCAATTCACCAACTACAATGACATCGTCAATGAAGAAGACCACTACCAGCTCTATGGCGAGGTGAACTACGAGCTGACCGATACCTTGAAGTTCCACGGCGAAGTGGCCTGGAACCGCAACTCGACGCCGAACCAGAGGATTTCACCGGCCAACGGCAATACGCAGTTCCCGACGCCGATCTCTTTGGGCGGCACGTCCGGATCAACGGCCAACCCTGGCGCGCTGAACTTCTTCGTTCGCTATAATTTGCCGGGGAACAACCCGGGCTTGCGTGACGTGTCGGGCCAGACGCCCGGCTCGACCTGTGCTCTGACCGCCGCACAGTGCGCCGCGATTGTGGCAGCGGGCCCGCTGGGCGTGGATATCTCGCAGACAGCGTTCCGCTTCATCGCCAATGCCGGATATCCTGGCAATGCCGACGGGGCTGATCACCAGCAGATCAATGCTGACGCCTACCGCATCTCCGGCGGGTTCTCCGGGCGGATGTGGCATGACATCCACTTTGATACCAACCTCACCTATATGAAGACCGACTTCACCAGCAATATCAGCGATCTATTGGTGACCCGGGTGCAGTTAGCTCTGAACGGCTTCGGCAGCAAGAAGGGCGCGGCCGACCAGTGCACCATCGCAGAGCGGACAGCGGCAAATGCCGGTAATGCTGCGGTCGGTTGCTATTTCTTCAACCCGATGTCGAACGCTATTGCTACCAGTGCCACCAACGGCAAGGCCAACCCCTTCTATCGTGGTGGTGCCAACCCGTCTGTGAACAATGATATCGCTGTGCTGCAGAATTTGTATGGCAACTTTACCAATGGCGCGACGGCTGAGATTTTCACTGCGGAAGCGGTGTTCAGCGGTGACACGCCGATCGCCCTGCCGGGCGGTACGGTTCAGTGGGCATTGGGAACCCAGTATCGTTGGAACCGGGACGTCAACACATATGGCGACTTCTTCAACAACAAGATCAATCCCTGCGTCGACTCGATTGACGATGGTACGCCAGTTTGCGGCGCGCCCGCTGGCCCGCTGATTTTCTTTGGATCCAACAACAATACGGACTTCTCGCAGAGCATTGTTGCCCTGTTCGGTGAGGTCAAGATCCCGCTGCTGGAAAATCTGGAAGCCACCCTGGCGGTGCGTTCTGAGAAGTTCAGCAACGGTCTTCAGACCACCAACCCCAAGATCGCCGTCAAATGGCAGGCGCTTGATTGGTTGGCCTTCCGCGGGTCAGCCGGCACCAACTTCCGGGCCCCCCCTGCAGGAGTGATTACCCCAGGATGCGCCGTCGGCGTGGCCAATCTGGGTGGACAGTACCGCGCCGTGCAGACCTGCGGTAATCCGAGCCTGGAACCTGAAACCGCCAAAACCTATAACGTTGGCGTGATCGTCCAAAAGGGAGGCTTTAACGCCACCCTCGACTACTATTCGATCGCGTTCGAGAAGGAGCTAACCACCGAGGGCTCGTCCAACCTGTTTGCGGCGATGTTCACGCCTAACCGTTGCGGGGATCCGGCCTATGCGGCCCTGCAAGCGCGCTTCCAGTTCACGGCCGCGGGTTGTGCACCAGGTAACGTGCTGCGGATTGACACCTTTAACGTCAATGGCCCGGCCACCAAGACTGCCGGCTATGACTTCCGGGCGTCCTATGATTGGGATTGGTTGTTCGATGCGCAGTATCAGGTTGGCGTGGAAGCGACTTATCTTAAGGAGTATGCGCGCGGTGCCTTCACCCTACTGGGTGCCCCCAATGTTGTGTTCGCTGCGCCCTTTGATCGGGCCGGCACCCACGACCTACAGTCGGCCTTCTTCTCCTACCCGAAGACCCGCGCCAATTTCTGGGTGAACTGGCACAAGGACGACATCAATGTGCGTTGGCAGCTCCGGTATGCGGAAGGCACCCGCGCGGCCATCAATACCGCCAATGATCGCCTGGTGCCCGATGCAACCCAGCCCTTTGGCTATCGCGCGACCCTGATCGGCAAGCTGGACAATTTCTGGCAAAATGACCTGACGGTTCAAGCGAAACTGCCCTGGGAAACCACGGCGACGCTGAGCATTCAGAACGTTTTCGACAGCGATCCGCCGGATGCGCCTTCCAACTACAATTACGACTACACGACAGGCAATCCGCTGGGTCGGGTGATCGAGGTCGCCATCAAGAAGAAATTCTAGTCTTCGAACCCGAGATACGAGATTGGGGGCACCTTCGGGTGCCCTCTTTTTTTGGGTCTTGAGGGCCTTAGAGCGCGTTCCCTTTAGACGGTATCGCCCGAAGGGAAAAACTGCGCTCTAATTCAAATATATCGAGCCTGTTCGTCTCCGATAACCGGTTCCCACCTATCGGAACAGGCTCTAGGGCCGGTGCTTGCG
>JANLPX010000485.1:0-8537 GCA_031367485.1 Alphaproteobacteria bacterium
TGCGCCTGCGGCCTCTCAGCCAACCAACCCTTCTGCGACGGCTCCCATAAAACCACCGACCTCACCCCGGTAAAATACACCGCCAAAGCCAGCCGCACCGTCTTCTTCTGCGGCTGCAAAGCGACGGGCAAACAGCCGCTGTGCGATGGGAGTCATAACCCAGCCTAGGGGTCCACCCGCTCCGCTGTCATCCCGCATGCAGCGAAGCGAAAGTGCGGGACCCAGAAGCGCCGATCTATCCGGCAACCCCCGCGCCTCTGGGTCCCGGGCTGCCTATCGGCCCCCGGGATGACAGTTGGGGGGATTTAGGGTGCCATCATCGCGGGATAGAGATCGCCCCACTTGGGGTTCTCACCCTCTATCAGATTGACCTTCCATTCCCGCCGCCAACGCTTCAGCTTCTTCTCAAATGCGATGGCGTCATAGACATCCCCATAGCCCCGCCACCATACCAGCCGATCAACCTGATAGCGCTTGGTGAAGCCCGCCGCCGTTTTGGCCTTATGCTGCGAAATCCGCCGTTCCAGGCTGTTGGTCACGCCCACATAGAGCGTGCCATGCTGCCCGCTGGCGAGGATGTAGACATAGTAGGACACGCGAAATGTTCACATAATGTCTAGGTAAATCAACCCCATTGCCCCCCCGTGTCATCCCGCATGCAGCGCAGCGAAAGTGCGGGACCCATAGACACCGATTTCTCCGGAATACCCCGCGCTTATGGGTCCCGGTCTTCCGCTGCGCGAAAACCGGGATGACACCGAGTGTTGAATGGGAATGAAGATTCCCGCCTAACCCCGGTCCCTAAACCCATCGGCTGGATAGACGCCGAGAATTTCAAAGCGTTCGGAGAAGAACTGGAGTTCTTCGAAGGCCAGGGCCAGGCCTCGGTCTTCGGGGCGACCGTCGACTTCGGCATAGAAGAAAGTGGCGGTGAAGGCCCCGTTCTCCATGTAGCTTTCCAGCTTGGTTAGGTTGACGCCATTGGTGGCGAAGCCGCCCATCGCCTTGTAGAGGGCGGCGGGCATATTGCGCACGCGGAATACGAAGCTGGTGATGCAGCGATGGGTGAAGGCCGGGGCCGCAGGATTGGTGTCAGCCGTCATCACCAGGAACCGCGTGGTGTTGTTATGCTCGTCCTCGATATCGCGGGCGAGGATCTCAAGGCCGTAGAGTTTGGCGGCCAAGGCTGGAGAAATTGCTGCGTGGGTCGGGTCGGGATGCAGCGAAAGTAGTTTTGCCGCCAGGGCTGTATCGCCCACGGGCTCAGTCTTCAGGCCCAGGCGCCTCACCGTCTTGCGACATTGCGCCAAAGCGATGGGCATGGAGGCAACGGTCTTGATGTCCTCTAGCTTCACACCCGGATTGGCCATCAGCTGGAAGTGGATCGGCTTGAACCGCTCACCGATGATTTTCAGGCCTGAGTCGGGCAGCAGGTGATGCACGTCGGCCACCCGCCCGGCGATCGAGTTCTCGACCGGGATCATGCCGAGCTGGCAGTCGCCACATTTGATGGCCTCAAAAGCCTCCTCGAAGGTGGCGTGGGGCATGGGTTCCATGTCGGGAAAGGCTGCGACGCAGGCCTCATGGCTGTTGGCGCCCAGCTCTCCCTGGAAGGCAATACGGCCTTGGCTCATGAATGGTCTCCAAGGGTGCGGGCAAAGGCGCGGGCGCGCTCCAGGTCCGCAGGGTTATCTACCGAGATCGGCGTAGCGTCGACTACCGCAGCCCATATGGTCATGCCCAGTTCCATGGCGCGCAACTGCTCCAGCTTTTCACGGCGCTCCAGGGGCGACTGCGGCGACGCGGTAAACCGCTCCAGAGCCGCGCGGCGATAGACATAGATGCCGTGATGATGCCAAACCGGCCCGTCGCCATAGAGCGTAGAGCGGGTGAAATAGAGGGCGCGGCCTGACCTGCCGTTCGGCTCCATGGCCAGCACGGCCTTTACCATATCCGGATTGGTCCGGACCTCGGCAGAGGTTTCCCGCTCGACAATGGTGGAAATGTCGCACTCGGCATGGTCAGCCAACAGGGCCAGGGCGTCGGTGATGGCGCTGGCCTGCACGAAAGGCATGTCGCCCTGCAGATTTACCACGACGTCATGGGCTCCGCTCGGATCTAGCACAGCCAAGGCGGCAACCAATCGATCAGAGCCGGAGGGTAGGTCAGGGTCGGTTAGCACGGCGCGACCGCCCGCAGCCTCTACGGCCGCGACGATCTGCAAATCACCCGCCGCGACAGCCACCGGCCCGACCTTGGCCGCCTGAGCTTGCCGCAAGACGCGCACAATCATCGGCACGCCCTCGATGTCGGCCAAGGGCTTGCCGGGTAGCCGGGTAGCCGCCATGCGCGCGGGAATAAGGATGATCGGATTCATGGGCCTGTCAGTGCGGCCAACTGGCCGGTTGCGCCAGCGCCGGTAGCGTGTAAGAGACGGCAACGCAATAAGGGGCGGGGATTCCCGCGCTAGAGTCGGCTTTCGGGTCGGCTTCCAAGAGGGCCGAATTCAGAACTATGAGCGATCTGAGTTTCAACAAAATCGCGGGCGCTGTCTTGGCGACCGGCTTGGCCATCGTCGGCCTCAAAGAACTCTCCGCGGGGATGTTCACCTCTGAGCCGCCTGTGAAGGCGGGTTATGTGATCGAAGTCGCGGCTGACGCCGCTGACGGCGCGGCACCGGTGGCTGATCTGCCACCCGATTGGGGTACGGTCCTGCCGACCGCTGACATTAAGGCGGGTGAGGCGGTATTCGCCAAATGTCAGTCTTGCCACAATGTCGCCAATGGCGGTGCCAATGGCACGGGGCCGAACCTCTGGGCGGTGGTGGGTCGCAAACCCGGCAGCCACGGCGGCTTTGCCTATTCTACTGGCATGACGGAGTTTGGCGGCAAGCAGGCTGTTTGGGACTATGATCACCTCTATGAGTTCCTGAAAAGCCCGCAGAAATATATCTCGGGCACTAAGATGAGCTTTGTGGGCTTGAAGAAGCCCGAGGATCGCTTGGCCGTCATCGCCTATCTGCACGCTCAAGGCTCAACCTTGCCGATACCGGCACCTAAGCCGGTGGTCGCAGCGGCTCCTGCTGCTGCGGAAGCTGCGGCACCGGTTGCTGGGGCAGCGCCCGTTGCTGAAGCCCCGGCCAAACCCGCCGCCTAGAATCGCCTATAGGCGACTGGCGCTCCGGTCGGTCCAGCTGCGATCCGGTCTATGGCTTCAGACAGCGGCTCAATGGCTGTAGCCATATGATGAGCGTTGGCGTGAAGGATGCGCTGTTCGTCCAGCATCATGGCCACGTGCCCCCGCCAGAAGACCAGATCTCCACGGACCAGTTCAGATTTGGCAATCTCGCCCCCCATAGCCTGCTGCATATCGGTATCGCGCGGGCAGGCGCGTCCGCAGGCCAGCAAGGCCTGTTGCACTAGGCCAGAACAGTCCAGGCCTTGGCTTTCGCGTCCGCCCCAGAGATAGGCTGCGTCGAGAAAACGCTGGGCGACGGCCACCGGATCGACCTCAAACTCACTAATAGGTGCCAGATGCTCTTGGACGAACCAACCTGAATTCAGAGCCTTCACGAACCGTCCCTCACGCGCCTCAAGGGTCACCAAGCTATTGAGGGAATAGGGTCCGGAAGCTTGAGCTTTTATGCTGGGCGTGGCGAAGGCATAGGTCCGTACGGCGCTGATCCTGTGGGTTGCAGGCTCAACGATGGTGGCGAGCGCAGACCGCTGAACATATCCGACATAGCCATCCCGCCGGGCCTGACCCCAGGTCCAATCCCCTTGGTTCTCCAAGACATCGAATATTTCGCCGAATAGGGCTTGGTCTTGTAGCTCTGTGGCAAGAGACGGTGAACCGTAGATCCCGGCGGCCGGAACGATCACGCTCAGAGGTACAGGGTCAACATAGGTTTGGGCGGCCATATGCCCCTCCAGCGCGCGGCTGGCGAGGTCGGGTCGCCAAGCTGTTAGCCGGGGGTCGCTCATGAAAAACGACCGGCGATCATCCGGTAGAGTGCGCGAATGGCTTGGGCTTCGGCCCCCGCCGGCCAACCTGCGCGCGCGCGCGGGTTCCAGGCAAAGATGTCGAAATGGGCCCATGCGCCCTTTGGAGCGAACCGTTGCAGGAACAGGGCTGCTGTCACTGATCCGGCCTGGGCCCAGGCATCTGGATCGTTCTTAATATCGGCGACATCGCTATCTAGGCTATCGACATATCCCTTCCAGAGCGGCAGCCGCCACATGGGATCATCAACTTGGCGCATGGCAATTTCAATCTGTGCGGCTAGGTCTTCATCATCGGTATAGAAGGGCGGCAATTGCGGCCCCAGAGCGACACGCGCCGCTCCCGTGAGCGTGGCAAGGTCCAAGGTTAAGACAGGTTCCAGCTCACAGGCCCGGGTTAGGGCGTCGGCAAGGATCAGACGGCCTTCGGCATCGGTATTGCCGACCTCGATGGTTAGGCCCTTGCGAGAGGCCAGAATGTCGCCAGGCCGCATGGCGTCGGCAGAGATCGCATTCTCAACGGCCGGGATAAGCACCACAAGCCGGACCGGTAGCTTGGCGGTCATGATCATCTGACTGAGGGCCAAGGCATGGGCGGCCCCGCCCATATCCTTCTTCATTTGGCGCATGCTTGCAGATGGCTTGATATCCAGACCGCCAGTGTCGAAGGTGACGCCCTTGCCCACGATTGCGACCACGGGGTGCTCAGGATTTCCCCAGGTGATTTCGATCATGCGCGGCGCACGGTCAGGAGCCGCCGCGCGACCGACCGCATGGACGGCGGGGTAGTTAGCCTCAAGCAGGCTGTCTCCGGTGACGACTTCGATATGAGCACCTTGCTGGTGCGCAACCTCTCGGCACAGGGTTTCGATCTGCAACGGTCCCAGGTCATTGGCCGGGGTATTGATCATGTCCCGAGCCAGGGCGCAGGCGCGTGCGATTTGCAGGACCTCGGATCGATCAATGTCGGGGCATACCAAACGTGGCCGCTCCGCTCCGCGTGTTTTGTAGCGGTCGAACTTGTAGCTTCCCAACGCGAAAGCCAGGGCGATTTGGTCGCGAGACAATTCCGCCGGTGCGGTGGCGATAAAGTAGTCGCCCGGCGGGAGCTTGGAGGGCAGGCCGCGAAAGTCTTGAGCCTTGGGTTCGCTTCCAAGGCCCATTAACAGTTGGTCAGCCAGTCCCTGGTCATTGGGCACCATTAAAACCTGGCCTGACTTGGCCTTGAATTCGTTCAAGCCCGCAAAGGCGCTTACGAAGGGTGTGGCACCTTTGAGGAACGCCTCGAGATCGGGCTCTTTCAGGGCATGCACCGGGGTGACCAAGCGTTCGGATGTTTCGAGGAGCACGTCGGTCATGAGACCTCCCAATTATGCTTAACGATTCCTTTAAGCGCCCAGTGGAGGATGGCGTTGTCCCTCGGAGCTTGGTCAAATCATGTGTCGCATGTCGGCCCTCGCCGCAACCGCCCTCTCGCTCAGCATGGCCTTGAGCGCAGGCTCTGCCATGGCAGGCAAGCCAAAGGTAGTGCCTGTCCAACCACAAATGGGGACCAACCTGGATATCCGCCGGGCCACTCCGGAGGAGCGCGCCCTGATCATCCGAATGGACCCGCTGGCGCGGGCGGCGTTCTGGAGCCGGGAAGTTCAGGCCGATGCCAATGATGTTGAGGCTGGGTTGGCACTTTCCCAGGCCCTGCGGGCCCTAGGCAAGAACGATGACGCCGTCGAAGCGGCCCAGCGGGTCCTCGTGACGCATCCCAAAAACGTGGAAGCTATGCTGGAAGTCGCCAGATGCCACATTGCGCGAAGCCAAGGTTTCTATGCCATAGACCCAGCTCGACAAGCCCAGGCCCTGGCCCCGAAGGACTGGCGTGCGCCGTCTCTGTTGGGGGTAGCCTATGAGCAAGCCAGCCGGGACGACGAAGCGCTGGCCGCGCATCGCTTGGCGCTGAGCCTGGCCCCGGAGAACCCAGCCGCACTCTCGAACTTGGCGATGTTCCTGGCGGCCAGAGGTCAGGCCCCGGAAGCTGAAGCTCTGTTACGCAAGGCTGCGTCGAAGCAAGACGCCAATATTACGGTTCGCCAGAACCTGGCCTTGGTGATTGGACTGCAGGGGCGGTTGGATGAGGCTGAAAAACTGGTCCGTGAAGACCTTCCGCCCGAGGTAGTTGCTGTCAATATGGCCTATCTAAGGGCGGCCACCGGGGTTGTGGCTTCGGGCCGTTCCTGGGAGGCGATGCGTACTGGGCAGTAGGCCCTGGGCCTCACGCTGAGGCAGAAACGCTGGAACTACTTCTTCTGCGAGGCCGCGATGGTTACGCCTGGACCGTTCTTCTTGACCATGTCGCCGACCTTGATGATCGCGGGGCCGAGGATGACGATGAACAGCACAGGTAGGAAGAACACGATCATCGGAACGGTAAGTTGAGCCGGCAGTTGAGCGGCCTTTTTCTCGGCGGCTGACATCCGCAGTTCCCGGTTTTCCTTGGCCATAATGCGTAGGGCGGAGCCTAACGGTGTGCCGTATTTCTCGGCCTGAATCATCGCCATTGAGACGGACTTGATGCCGGGGTGGTTGGTACGCTTGGCCAGCCCCTCATAGGCTTGGCGGCGTTCGGGAAGATAGGACAATTCGGCGGTCAACAGGGTCAGTTCCTCGGCGAGCTCGATGGAGGCCCCGCCGATTTCTTGACTGACTTTCTGGATTGCCGCTTCGATAGACATACCGGATTCAACGCAGATCAACAAAAGGTCCAGGGTGTCGGGAAAGGCTCCGACGATCGACTCGCGCCGCTTGGAGGCAATGTTGGAGATGTAGACGTTTGGGGCATAGTAGCCGAGCGTCATGGCTCCGACCGTGCATGCCAACTTGTTGAGCGTGGCCATCCCAAAGCCATTGATGAGGAATAGATAGAACGCCGCCGATGCAGCGAATGCGAAGGGCAATACGAACCGGAAGAAGTAGAAGGTAGAGACTGGCCGCGGCCCTCGGAAACCCGCCTGGGCAAGCTTTTCGACCACCTTGGGGTCTTCCAACAAGCGAGATAGCTGAAGCCGGTCGACGACCTTTTTGTATAATCCCTCATCCACGTGGCGGAGGGCTTGGCCTTGGGCGGTGGCAGCCAAGGCTTCGCGTGACTTCCTGCGCAATTCTTCGCGGCGCGTGGACACCGATTTCAACCGCGATTCTAAGCTGGAGCGGGTGAACATCGGCGTGATGATGGTCATCATCGTGGCGAAGGAAACCACCGCGACGAAGACCGCGAAGAGATTTTCGGGATTGGCAAGGGCGGCAAGGTTCATGCGCGTCCCCTAGATTTTGAAGTTGATCATTTTTTTCATCACGAAAATCCCGAAAGCCATCATTGCGGCCCCGATCATCAGCATGACGTGACCCCGTGGATCGGTGAACATCGGGGCCATATAAGCCGGACTCGTGATGCTGATCAGCGCGATCACGCCGGGCGGCAGAGAGCCGATTATGATAGCTGATGCCACGGCCTCGCCCGACAGCGCCTTGATCTTTTCCCGCATCAATTTACGTGCCCGGATGACGGTCGATAGGTTGGATAGGGCCTCAGCCAAATTACCACCGGTCTTGGCTTGAATCGCCAGGACGATGGCGAAGAAGCGAACCTCCTGGGTCGGCATACGGGCGAACATTTTCTCCAGGGCATTGTCCATGCCGACGCCCATTCCCAAAGCCTCAGTCAAGCGGCGAAACTCGCCAGCTAGTGGCTCGCTGCTTTCTTGGCCGATGATCCGTAGGCTGTCATGGACCGGCATACCGGATTTGATGCCGCGTACCACGATGTCCATGGCATCTGGAAAGTCTGCAGTGAAACGCTTGGTTCGACGTCCACCCAGGAAACCGACAACCCAGCGGGGCAGGCCAAATCCGGCGGCAAACCCCGCCCCCAGCCCGAGAAGCGGTTGCTGGTGCAAGACTAAAGCGGCTGCGAAAGCCACAGCGCCGACAACTCCGCTGGCGATCCAGAAGCCTTTGACATTGTCTTCCAGCCCCGCCTGGAGCAGCTTTGCAGAAAGACTAACGGTGGCTTTACGGGCTTGGCGATCCTGTTCACGCAGGCCTTTGACGATTTGGCGTCGTCGGCTCTCTTGGGGTGACGCAGACTTGCGTTTGCTGGCGTCGCGCTGGTCATGACCGACGATGGTTTGTGCACGTTTGACCGTTCGGTTGGACTCGGCACTTCCCGTCACGGCAAAGCCTAGGCCCGCTACAGTTACGAAGCCCAGCACTGCAACCAGCAGAGTGATCAGAGTCGGGTTCAAGGCCTTACTCCGCCGCGTCCAAGGCTTCGGCGAGCTCGCGCTCCAAGCCGTAATAGCGGGCGCGATCCCAAAAACGAGGCCGGGCAATACCCGTGGAACGATGCCGTCCGAGGACGTTGCCATCGGCGTCTTCGCCGGTGATTTCGTAGACGAACAGGTCTTGCGTGATGATCACTTCACCTTCCAGACCCACGACCTCGGTGATGTGCGTGATACGGCGTGAACCGTCGCGCAGACGAGC
>JANLPX010000502.1:0-4980 GCA_031367485.1 Alphaproteobacteria bacterium
GCGATCCAGGACTCTGTCGGCAAGATTGGCGACATTCGGTTTGATGTCCGTCAGCGTCGGCTGACAATCGGCCTCAACAGGTATCGTTGGGAGAGTGATGCGCGCGAGCGCGTGCGCTGCCTCATAGAAATCGGATCGGTACTCAGCGTGAAGAGCAGGCGGCTTCGGCGGACAGCCCGCGAGGCCATTGTTGAGGTTCTATCGCTGGAATTCGAGATCGATACGTTGCCGGGAGGCAGCTTGACGGTGACCTACGCGGGTGGGGGAGATCTGCGCATCCAGGTCGAGTGCATCGACGTGATCCTAGCGGATGTTTCTGAGCCTTGGTCGGCTAAGACCCAGCCAGATCACGAGCAGGCATAGCGTAGTTCACTTGGGATCGCTAAGTAGCGACCATGCGCCGCTTCGACCATTCCGATCCAAATTTTGAACCTGCTTTTGCCGCTTTCCTTGAGGAACGGCGAGAAACACCGCTCGATGTGGACAATGCGGTGCGAGATGTGCTCGCAGCTGTGCGCGCGCGCGGCCTTGAAGCCGTTCTAGAGTTTGGTCTTCAATTTGATGGGGTCGATCTTTCCGAAGGCTCACTGAGAGTTTCGCCGGAGGAGATCGCGCAGGGCTTAGCCGATTGCCCCGAGGAAGTGAAGGATGCCATCCGTTTCGCGGCGGCTCGCATTGAAGCCTATCATAAGCGCCAAAGGCCCAGCGATCTTCGCTTTGTTGATGAGGCCGGAGTTGAGCTGGGTTGGCGATGGACGCCGATTGAGGCTGTTGGCATTTATGTTCCAGGCGGACGGGCGGCCTATCCTTCCACAGTTTTGATGAACGCGGTGCCGGCCCGAGTCGCCGGGGTCGATCGTATCGCCATGGTCACGCCGCCAGGCCGCCTTCAACCCGCCGTGCTTGCTGCTGCCAGCATCGCGGGCGTCAGTGAAATTTGGAGAGTCGGCGGTGCTCAGGCCGTGGGTGCCCTAGCCTATGGCGCGGGCCCGATATTGCCGGTCGATAAGATTGTTGGGCCAGGGAACGCCTATGTGACCGCCGCAAAACGGAGAGTCTACGGTACGGTAGGCATTGATGCCTTGGCGGGGCCATCGGAAATCGTCGTGGTCGCCGACCGAAACAACAGGCCTGATTGGATCGCTGCTGACCTGTTGTCGCAGGCCGAGCATGATCCGGCGGCTCAAGCTATCCTGATCACCGATGACGCGACGTTCGCAACAGCCGTTGCTGCTGCCGTCGAAGATCAGTTAGGCAGTTTGAGTACATCCAAGGATGCCGCTGCGTCTTGGCGCGACCACGGCGCGATCATTATTGCTTCGCTTGATGCCGCAGTTGAGCTTGTGAATCGAATCGCGCCAGAGCACGTAGAATTCGCCCTCGATGATCCTGAGCGTTTGGCTGACCACGTGCGCCATGCTGGCGCGATCTTCTTGGGCCGCCATTCACCAGAGGCGATCGGCGACTATGTTGCTGGATCTAATCACGTCTTGCCTACGAGCAGGGCCGCACGATTTTCCTCGGGTCTTTCACTCTTCGACTTCATCAAGCGGACATCAATAATCAAGTGCAACGCTGCTGCGTTTGAAATCCTAGGGCCGCCAACAATCGCGTTGGCAGATGCGGAAGGGTTGCCAGCGCACGCCCGATCAGCGGCAATTCGGCTCGGTCAGTTCTAGCCAGAACGGATTCTTCAGAATCTAGGATGAGGTTAGGGGTTGGATTTCCAAATAGGTGGCTTAAGCCTTTCCCCTGACCAAGATGGCCGACGTCGACCGCAACATACACCGCCTGCAGAGCGTTCAACTCGACGAGGAATCTCTCGCCGCGGTTTCGCGCGACCAGGAACAGGAACGGCAGATCGCAATTTTCGATTTGTTGGAGCAAAATTACTTTCTGCCTGAGGGGGCCCTTGCGGGCCCTTATGACCTGCATATGGGCTTGGTAGAAAACCGGTTGGTGCTCGATATTCGTGGGCCAGAATATGAAAAGCGACATATTCTGTCGTTGTCGCCCTTTCGGGGCCTGATCAAAGACTATTTCATGGTCTGTGAGAGTTATTATCAGGCTATCCGCAACTCCACGCCCCAGCAGATCGAAGCCTTGGATATGGGGCGTCGCGGCCTACACAATGAGGCGTCAGAGCTTCTTCGGACCCGATTGAATGGAAAAATTGAAACCGATCAAGACACGGCCCGGCGTCTTTTCACGCTGATCTGCGCCCTGCACTGGAGGGGATGAGACGAGCCCCGGCGCGGTGCCTATATGCACTGCATTCGAAGACCTTATCGACCGATGGGGGCTCTGTAGGCTATGGTGGCTGTCTATTCACGGCTCGCGACCCGATTCCGGGGCGAGCCGTTCGCTTTATCGACGATCAATTTGGAGCCTCTATGGCCAAAGAAGAACTTCTAGAATTCCCCGGTACTGTTAGCGAAGTCCTGCCCAATGCTACGTTTCGCGTGAAACTTGAGAACGATCACGAGATCATCGCTCACACCGCCGGCAAGATGCGCAAGAACCGCATCCGCGTCTCGGCGGGTGACAAGGTGTTGGTGGAAATGACGCCTTATGACCTGACTAAGGGCCGCATCACCTTCCGCGTGCGTTAGGACGGCTTGCCGACCATGACGCCTCAGCGCCTGGTGCTGGCCTCTGAGAGCCCCAGGCGGCTTGATCTCTTAGCTCAGATCGGCGTGACACCCGACCTTGTTGAAGCCGCAGAGATCGACGAAACCCCGCTCCCCAACGAAACTCCGCGTCTGCTGGCTAACCGCTTGGCGTGCGCCAAAGCGGCGAAGATCGCTGTGGGCCATCCCCACGCCTATGTGCTTGCTGCTGACACGGCGGTTGCCGTGGGACGCCGTATTTTGCCGAAAGCTGCGACTGCTCAGGAGGTACACGCCTGCCTCACCCTGCTGTCGGGGCGGGCACACAAGGTTCTGACTGCTGTGGCGGTGCAGGCACCAGGTGGGCGCATCGCATCACGATTGGTCGAGACCCGCTTGCATTTCAAACGCCTTACCTCCGCTGAGATCGAAGCCTATATCCAGGGCGGCGAGGGGGTCGGCAAAGCGGGGGGCTATGGCATTCAGGGCCACGCTGGAGCGTTTGTCATGGCTATCGAGGGATCCTACCCCGCCGTGGTTGGCTTGCCGCTCTATGAGACGCTGAACCTGTTGACCGGCCTGGGATACCGGCCGTGAGTGAGCGTCGGCTATATTTGGATCGCGGCATTGGCGAAGATCGTGGCGTCGTCTTGCTGGACGGCCGTGCTGAACATCTGATGATCGTGCGTGAAGGCGAGCCTGCGGAAACGCGGTTAGGCGCGCGGGTTGCCGGCCGTGTTCGTAAGGTCGAGCCCGCCTTTGCTTCGGCCTTTGTCGACCTTGGCGGTGGTCACGAGGCGTTGATGGCTTTCAAACCAGATCAACGGCCGGTGGAAGGATCGATGCTGGAGGTCGAGGTTCGAAGTGAGCCGCGCAAAGGCAAGCTCGCGACCGTTCGGGCATTGGGAAATGCAAACGGGGTGCCTCGCATTCTGTCGCCTGCACGAAGTCTGGCTGAGCAACTGGGCGATATGGTGCGCGATACGAAGATCACTGAAGGCCCGGAAGCTCGCCAGGTTGCCGATCGGGCTGAGGCTGAGGCCTTGGCAACTATCCATCCCTTAGCGGGCGGTGGAACCTTAGCCATCGAACCGACCCGGGCCCTGGTGGCGATTGACGTCGATCTGGGCGAACGCAAGGGTCAAGACGCCAAGCGCATTACGCGGGCCGCCAATCTACTGGCCTTAAGTGAGTCTGCGCGACTGTTACGGTTGAAAGGGCTTGGCGGGATTGTCGTGATCGATCTGGTCGGGCGCGGGCATGACGGCAATGCCATGATGACTGCGGCCCGGGCGGCTTTTGGCCCCGACAATCCGGGCGTGATCATTGGGCCAATAGGTCGTCTCGGAACTATGGAGTGTTCGATTCCGCGTCGTAGCCCCGGCGTGGCGGAAATAATACTGGATGCTCTTGGGCACCCCACCTCGCTGACCGTAGCCTTGCGGTTGGTCAGGATGGCCGAGGCAGCGGCGGCTCAAGACCCAAGTGGACGGCTTGAGGCCCATTGCGCGCCCTCTGTCGAGGCCGATGTCCAGCCGCTGATTGCCCGGCTGATCGCGCGTATTGGCTCACGGCTGAACCTGCGGGTCGAAGCTGATTGGCCCTATGACCGGATCGAGGTTTCTGCCCTATGAGCGGCCCGCCTTGCCCCATCTGCCGCAGGCCGACGATCGCACAATATCGGCCGTTCTGCTCCAAGCGCTGCGCAGACGCTGATCTGGGAGCCTGGCTCACCAACGCCTATGTGTTGCCGGTGGATGACGACGACGAAGCTGCAGGTGAAATCGAGGGCGAAGACTGAGGTGGCCTGCTAGACAGCCGCCCGACCCTCTTCTATAGACACGCCTCCCGCGATGTTGGGGCTAGGCCTGGGTAGCTCAGTTGGTAGAGCAGCGGATTGAAAATCCGCGTGTCGGTGGTTCGAATCCGCCCCCAGGCACCATTTCCCACCCTATGCACAAGCCCGCGCCTATCCTATTGGCCGTCCCTAGTTTTGCGTGCGCGAGGGGCTGAGCCATGACCACCGAACATTTCGACGTGTTGATTGTGGGTGCAGGCCTCTCTGGGATCGGCGCGGCTTACCACCTACAGACCAACTGCCCCGGCAAAACCTATGCGATCCTAGAGGGCCGTGAGGCTAGCGGCGGCACTTGGGATTTGTTCCGCTATCCAGGCATCCGGTCCGACAGCGACATGTACACTCTGGGCTATGCGTTTAAGCCCTGGACCTAGGCTAAGGCGATCGCTGACGGCCCTTCGATCCTGAACTATGTGCGCCAAACGGCTGAGGACAACGGGATCGACGCGAAGATCCGTTATGGTCAGATGGTCAAGCGGGCGTCCTGGTCATCGGACGATGCGGCGTGGACCG
>JANLPX010000505.1:0-3086 GCA_031367485.1 Alphaproteobacteria bacterium
GGCCCAGGTCGAGGGTTCTGGCACGGCTAGGCCCTTGCCGATGATCATGTCGAAGGTGATCGACTTGCTGAGGCCGCTGAGGCCGGCGACGTCGAGACGGAAGTTGTACTTGCCGTCGACGGCGGGGTTGAAGGCGATGCCGGGAACCCAGTTCCAACGGAAGCTGTTTTGGGTGCTGCCGCTGCCTACGGTGTTGTCGTTACCAATGAACAAAGGATCATAGCTGAAGCTGCCGCCCGCATAGTTGGTCAGGGTAATCTGTGCAGTGCCGGTAAACGACCTTGAGGCGGAGTCAAAACCCCAGTCGAAGCTGACCGGTGCCGCGCTGGTCGCGAAATAGTAGATACCGCCGACCGAGGCCGGTGCGGCGACAAAGGTTTGGTGCGCGCGAGCGTAGAGTTGGTCACCGGCGTCGGTGGTCAGCACCAAGGTGTTGGCAGGCGCATAGCCGTTGCCCGTGCCGTAGAACCAGGTGTCCGCAGGCGTTGAATTTTGGACCAGGGTATCGGCGCTGGCCGATCCCGCGATGACTAGAGCGGCCGCAGCCGCCGACATGGAGAGGACGCGCGTCGCGCCAACCAGTGAGTTCAGGTTCATTGTAGTGCCCCTATGAATACGATGGGCGGTTGATACCCGATTCTCGACTATCCCCATAATGGGTTCTCCTAAGAGGCGAGTCGGTCGCAGAGTGAACGAGGATACCCCAGGCCCCCACCGTTCGATTTGGACATTTACCCGTAGGGCGACATATCCATATCCGGATACCTGAGGGCCACGTCCGCTAGGGTTTGCGCATTCCAATAGTCCGATCCGGCAGGCGGCCAGCCGAATAGGTCGCGCTGTCGTGGGGTCATGCGGGTGAGCGCGTTACGCATGCCGCGCTGCTCGGCCTGATTGGGCCAGCTCATCTTGCCGTTCCACCGCCAGCCGCGTTCCTGAAAATCGACCAGCATGACGAAGCGCGATCTTCCGGGGGCCGTAAAGTCTGATCCCCGGTGCAGGACGTCGGTTTTGTAGATCATCAGGCTTCCGGCCGGAGCCGTGGCGGCGACTTCCCTGTCGAACAACTCGCCGAACGGCAATTGGTTGGGGATCAGCGGGATATCGCGGCTAGCCTGCAGGGGGACGAGTTTGGTTGGGCCATCCAGCTCAGTGACGTCGCTGAGCAGGATGAAGGTGGTCATCTGGGTATGGGCCCGATCGGCGCGCGGTACGACGAGGGTGTGGTTACCGAAGTCGCGGTGGTGGGGCTGGTCGTAATTGATTGCGCCAGCATATTTGGCCCAGAGCTCGACCTTGTAGATATCGAGGTCAGTGGTGTTAAGGAACCGCTCAGCCGCATCGGTCAGGTCGGGATAGATCGCGACCTTGTTCAGGGCCCAGAAACTGTAGGGAAACAGGCTCAGGCCCGAGAACTGGCTCTTGCTGTACTGGGTGAAGGCCTGAGGATCAGTGAAATAGGTTTCGGGGGTCGGGTGAAGCTGGAATAGGGCCTCTCGGGCATTGGCCAACGTCTCGGGGTCAAGGAAGCCTTCGACCACGGCAAAGCCGCGATCCCAGACTTCGGCAAGTTTTTCGTCGCTGACTTTCATGGGTTCAGGCGTCCCGTTTGGCGTAGTTGGGAGGACGTTTTTCGAGGAAGGCACGGACACCCTCGGCGAAATTGTCGTCCTGGGCACAGAGGATTTGGTTGCGGTCTTCCATGGCGATGACGGCCTCCAGACCTCCGGCGTCGATGGCGTGGTTTAGCGCCTCCTTGGTCAGGCGCAAGCCCAGCGGCGTGGCATGCAGCATGTCGGTGGCGAAGGCCTGGGCTTCGGTTTCCAGAGCTTCGGGGGCGACGATGCGGCTGATCAGGCCCAGGCCATACGCGCGCTCGGCATCGATGAAGCGGCCGGTGAGCATGTATTCGGCGGCGACCGAACTGCCGACCATGCGGGGTAGGAAATAGCTGACGCCGATGTCGCAGGCCGAGAGGCCGATGCGGATGAAGGCAGCATTCATGCGCAGCGTCGTCGTGGCGATCCGCACGTCGCTGGCCAGAGCCAAGGCAAAGCCGCCGCCACTGGCCGCGCCGTCGACGCAGGCGATGATCGGTTGAGGGCAACGGCGCATGGCGATGACGATCTCGCTGATCCGCCGCTGACCGGTGAGACTGCCGCCGACAGTGCGGTCTGCATTACTGCCGGAGCGGTCTTTGAGGTCCAGCCCCGCGCAGAACGCCTTGCCCGCGCCGCGCAGGACCACGACGCGGACGTCTCGGCGCCAATATAGGCCGACGAAGAAGTCGCGCAGTTCTTCCACTAGTTTGGGGTTCAGCGCATTCAGCCGTTCGGGCCGGTTCATTGTGACCCAGGCGACGTCGTCCGCAAGGTCGACGATCAGGTGTTCGTAGGGTTCGCTCATGGGGTGGTCCTTGGTAGGCATCGTGACGAGAACTTGAACCCGCGATCCTTGCGTCACGCAAGCGGAAGGCTTTGACTAGCCGGGCAATCGCGTGAACGAACACTCACCGTCACCCCCGCAGTTATCGCACATGAAGTCCTTCTCCCCTTGCGGGAGAAGGTGGCCCTGCGGAGCAGGGTCGGATGAGGGGTCGAAAGGCCTCGCCGCTGCTCTTGATCGCCTGTTCCGGAGAGTTCTGAGAGACCCCTCATCCGTCGTGCCTTCGCACGACACCTTCTCCCGCAAGGGGAGAAGGGCATTCAAGGAAACCCAAGTCATATGGGATGTCGCCGAGGATGAGGTGATGAGGTTGCGCGATCAATGCGTTGTTTGACTGACCTTGCGGGACCCGCTGCAGCGTGTCGCCAAACCAGGGTCAAGGAGATCAATCGGTGAATTTCGACTTTTCCGACGAGCAGAAGCAGCTGGGTGACACGGCGCGGAAGTTCCTGGCCGACCGCTGTTCGCCGGCGGCTGTGCGGGCAATCCTGGAGGGTCCAGAGCCCTATGATCGGGCGCTCTATCAGGGCTTGGGCGAGATGGGGTTTTTGGGTGCTGCTATCCCGGAGCAATATGGCGGGGTCGGGCTGGGGCATCTGGAACTCTGCGTGATCGCAGAGGAACTGGGCCGGGCCAATGCG
>JANLPX010000518.1:0-1932 GCA_031367485.1 Alphaproteobacteria bacterium
CCGGCAATCAGCTTGGCCTGCGTCTGCTGTGCCTCACGCTTGCCGTCCGCCAGCTTCTTCAGCTCATCATTATAGGTCGCCACCGTTTCGGCGAAATTGCCATAGCGTTGGAGCGGCAGGTCGCTATCGGCCAAACGCATCACCAGTCGCCCGCCCACCTTGGCCAGGGCACCGCCATAGGCCAAACCGGGATCGTCAAAGCGGGTATAGTGCTCCCAGGTGTCATAGGCCGAGTGATAGACCCCGCCGGAATTGCCCTCGCCACCAAAGCTGAAATTGATCGCCGCTAGGCCCAGGTGACCGATAAAGGCCGAATAGTCTGAGCCAGATCCCAGCGCACCAATCGGTAGGTCATGGCTAGGATCGGCCGCCGCCTTGGCTTGGGCCGCCGCGCCGGGACTTGCCCCAGCCTGTGCGCCCGCCACCTGCAGGGCACCCCGCAACCGCGCGCCCACCGAGACCCCAGTTTCCGGATCGGTCACATCGCCGATCACTGCATTGACCAAATGCTCATAAGCGTGGCTGCCCTGCGCGCCGAACAACCCCCGCTCATTACCGTCGGTGTTCAGATAGATGACGCCCTTGGCCTTAAGTTCATCGGAATGGGTCTCGGCCCATTCGGTTGAGCCCAGCAGCATCGGCTCCTCGGCGTCCCAGCTCAGATAGACCAGGGTCCGCTTGGGCTTGTAGCCAGCCTTAGCCAGCTTGCCGATTGCCTGGGCCTCGGCCATCAGCGCCACATGCCCGCTGATCGGATCGGCCGCGCCGAACACCCAGCCGTCGCGATGATTGCCACGCATCACCCACTGGTCGGGTGCCTCGCTGCCCTTCATCACTGCCACCACGTCATAGATGGTCTTGAGCCCCCACTCTGACTTGACCGCCAGGCTCACCTGGGCCGCATCCGTGCCGCCTACATGATAGGTGATCGGCAAGCCGCCGATGAAGCTCTCTGGCACCGTATTGCCCTCCAGCGCCGCCAGGAAATGCTGCGCATCCCCATAGGAGATCGGCAGCACCGGAATCTTCAGAATGGTCTGAGCTTCCTCGCGCGTCAGCCGCTTGGCATCGGCCGTCGCACCGACACCCGGCGTCAGCGGATCGCCCGGATAGAGCGGCATGTCGGCCACCGAGCCGCGCTGGAAACTCTGCGGCGGTCTAGCACCTCCCTTGGGATAGACATCGTCACTGGCATAACCGTCCTGCTGCGGATCTGAGTAGATGATACAACCGACGGCCCCATGGTCCTGGGCCAGTTTGGGCTTCAACCCCCGCCAACCCACGCCATAGCGGGCAATGACGATCTTGCCCTTCACCGAAACGCCCATCCGCTCCAGAGCCTTGTAATCGTCAGGCATGCCGAAATTCACATAGACCAGCGGCGCTGTCACATCGCCGTCGCCCTGATAGGCCACATAGGCTGGCAGTTGATCCTTGGTGCGGCTGGAGGTTTCGTCGCCCGGCACCGGGGCCTCGGTCAGGGTCGCCTTGAACGGGGTTGCGCCCAGCAGGGTTAGGCTCTCCGACAGCGGCGTCGGATAGAGCACTTGGAAGGTCTCGATTTTGGCGTCCCAGCCCCAGGCCTTGAACTGCGCCAGCACCCACTCCGCATTGGCCTTGTCATGTGGTGATCCCACATGATTGGGCTCTGCCGCCATCAGCTTCATCCAGTCGCTCATCTGCGCCGGCGCGATCAGCGCATCGAACCGCTGCTCCAAGGTGGGCGCAGCATCCTTGGCCAGCGTCGGACCGGCGATGAGGGCGGCGGCCAGTAGGGCAGACAAAGCAGAGACATTACGACGCATGGGATTCCCCGGTGTTCTGACGAACTGCCAGCTAGACAGGAAGGTGATGCGACCGCAAGTGCTCCTCCACCAACCAGCCCTTCCTCCGCCCATCCCGGTACAGGAAGGTAGGGCCTGACCTCTTAAA
>JANLPX010000528.1:0-1534 GCA_031367485.1 Alphaproteobacteria bacterium
GATCATAGACCTTGGACGCCGTCACGTGCGCTGTGAACCAAAGCGCGGTCTTGTAGGGCAAGGGCTGGCTCGACCATCCCCAAACCGCCGGCGACCACAGCACCAACCGATCAGCGGCCGGCGGACGGTCGGACGTGAAAGCCTGAATGGCCACTGCCCCACCCATACTCTCGCCCGCCACCGCGATCACAGCCTTGGGATACTTGGCGCGGACGAGAGCGACAATGGTCCGAAGATCCTCGACCATCAGGTCTTCGCCAGCCCAGATGCCGCGTTCCGGCGAGCGCCCAAAGCCGCGCTGATCATAGGCTATCGTCGTCACCCCTTGGCTTGCCCACCAAGGAGCCGCCAGATGGAAGGCGTTGGCATAGTCGTTCATGCCATGAACGCCGACGATGACGGCAGAGGGCTCGCCGGCCGCCTCCCAAGTCGAGAGACCCAGCCTAGTACCGTCGAAACTGACAAAAACGTCGCGCTCCAGACGCGGCCCTTGAAATGTCAGGTCGGGCCTGGCCGCCTGCTGCACCATCATCGGGGTGCAGGCACTGAGCATCAGGGCCAGAAAGAGGACGAGCGCGCGGTTCACGAGGCCAGAATAGCCGCAACCCTTTGACGAAGATAAGGCGTTATCTCCTCTTCGAACCAAGGGTTCTTCTTCAGCCAACCCGTGTTGCGCCATGACGGATGGGGCATCGGCAAATGGGTCGGCAGATAGTCACGCCAAGCCCTTACAGTCTGCGTCATATTGGCTTTGGCACGGTCACCCAAGCTCCAGGCTTGGGCATAGCTGCCGATCACAAGAGTCAGTTCCATCTGCGGCAGGGCCGCCATCAACGGTGCCCGCCAAAGCGCAGCGCAACGCGGTGGTGGCGGATAGTCGCCGCCCTTGGGGTTGGTTCCTGGAAAGCAGAAGGCCATGGCCGCGACACCAATTTCAGGACGACCATAGAAAGTGCCAGCGTCGATCCCCATCCAGCTGCGCAGCCGGTCGCCGGAGGGGTCAGTAAATGGGACGCCGCTCTCATGCACCCGACGCCCGGGTGCCTGGCCGCAGATCAGGATCCGGGTCTGGGGTCCCACCATCACCACGGGTCTGGGCACGTGCGGCAATTGATCCGCGCAGGCGCGACAGCCCGAAATATCGGAGAGAAGGGACGAAAGACTGCCCTCCGCCTGGTCAGACACTAGCCACCGACCATGGCTTTTTCTTGGGTGACCCACGTGGCAAAGGCAGGGCGCGCTAGCATAGCCGCGACATAGGCCGCCGTCTTAGGATGGGTCTTGGCATCCACCGTCCAGCCCAGATGCAGCAGGTTCACGAAGGGGCTGGCAACGGCGATGTCGGCGAGGGTCAAGCGGTCCTCCACCAGAAAGCCGGAAGCTGGGATGGTAACCTCCAGATAGTCGATGACCGGTGGCAACAGCTTGGCCTCCGCATTGGAGGCCGCAGCCTCATCTCCCGGCTGCCCAAGAAACTTGGGAGAGACCAAGCGATTGAAGAACATGGTCCCGGCGGCACCGACGAAAATCGTGT
>JANLPX010000534.1:0-2946 GCA_031367485.1 Alphaproteobacteria bacterium
AAACGAAAAACGCCGCTGACCTTGCGATCAGCGGCGTTTCCGTCAGATCCCGGGGGATCAGATAGGTTTAGGCTGTTGCAGCTGCCCGGCGACGACGGGAGTCGCGCAGGGAAGCGCCGATGGCACCAAAGCCGATCAGCATCAGAGCCCAGGTCGCTGGCTCAGGAACGCCGCCGCCACCAAGGACGCCGCCGAGGGCCAGGAAGCTGGACCAGCCCTTGCCACCGGCACCGGCGCCGTTGTTGGATTCAACGAGGTTGTTGAAGCCCAGAGCACCGAAGGTGCTCATCTTGTAGGACTGGTGACCCCAGCAGCCAAGCGAACCGGGCTGAGTGAAGCCAGCCGCCAAAGCGCTTGGCAGGAAGGTTTCGGTGTCGAAGCAGGTTGAACCGCCAGCACCGCCGCCTAGGCCGCCAATGTCAGCCGAGGTAATTGTGCTCAAACCAGCGAAGCCGAGGAGCGTGCCCCAGCCTGCATTGCCCTGGTAGTCGCCGATCGAGACGCTACCGCCAGCCGCATAAAACGATGCCAGGTTGGCTACACTCGCGTCACCTGCTGTGCCGCTGTAGTTATCACTGCAGCAACCGCCTGGGCTCTGGATATAAATAGCGCTATAGTTAGCGGTATTCAGACCAGCCAAGCTGGAAGCATAGACCGTACCGGCAGGTGCATTGTTGATATTGACCGTGCCGCCCGAGCTGTAAACGAGCACCGGCAGAGCAGAAGCGCCCTTGAGGTAGCCAAACAACTGCGTCGTGTAGTTAGCATCTTGGTGGAAGCTGGTGGCGTCGGAGCCTTCCAGAACCAAAGTGCCGGCGTAAGCCGGAGCCGAGACGGTCAAGGCCAACGCCGCTGCGCTGCCCAAAGCCAAAGTTAAAAACTTGTTCACAGTGTAACCCTCCAATTTAGAAATTCGGCAGAGCGCCGAACTCACCCACGCTCGAATAAGAAACAGGAGACACTCGGGGGCGAGCCTCACAAATATCGAACTTTCGCCATCAAACGCCAAAAATGTGGCGAGTCAACGCGAATTAAGGCGCAGTTAAGCTTTTCACCCACGGGCCGCTACGATTAGCCAAATAATTCCCGCACGGGGGGAAATTTAACCGATTTGCGCATATTTTATTGCAGGTTAGAGACATAAGACGTCCGGACAAATCCCGATGAAATCGGGGTTGAGCCCCGAAATCGACCACCAATTGTGGCGAAGACTCTACCAGCAACCAACGCGCACTTGCTTTACCCTGGCCCGGTTGGGCACAGTGGCCCAATTGAGAGTTGCCTCGTTTTTGAAAGCTGATCCTTTGACGATTTCGTCTCCTGCGGCATTAAAATCCGCAACGCCTAATCCTATGGCCTCGGTTGAGGCACTGATTTCCGGCTTGGAGGGGGTGGGTTATATCGCCTCGCGCCGAATCGCCACGGCACTCTACATGTCGGTCAATCTGCAAAAGCCGATCCTGGTTGAGGGTTCGGCCGGCGTCGGCAAGACCGAACTGGCGCTGTCGACCGCTGCCCTGCTGGGCCTGCCGCTAATCCGTATGCAGTGCTACGAAGGCTTGGATGAGTCCAAGGCGCTGTACGAATGGAAGTACGGCAAGCAGTTGCTCTATACCCAGATCCTGAAAGACCGCATGGGTGTGGCCCTGGCCGATGCGCCCGACATGGACGCCGCCATGGTGCGCCTGCACGGCATGGGCGACCTGTTCTTCTCTGAACCCTTCCTGGAACCGCGCCCGCTGATGATGGCGTTGCGCGAGGAGGCCGGTTGCGTACTGCTGATCGACGAGATCGACAAGTCAGATGAGGCCTTCGAAGCCTTCCTGCTCGAGGTGCTGTCGGCCTATCAAGTCTCGGTGCCGGAGTTGGGCGTGATCAAGGCCAAGACCCCGCCCATCGTATTCCTGACCTCTAATAATGTGCGCGATCTGGGCGACGCGTTGAAGCGCCGCTGCCTGCACCTGCACATTCCCCTGCCTGAGGCGGCGTTGGAGCGGCGCATCGTGTCCAGCCGGGTGCCGGGGATTGAAGCCGAACTTACGGCACAACTCGTCAGCTTTGTGCAGTCCCTGCGGACCCTAGACCTTCGCAAGTCCCCCTCAATCTCCGAGACCGTCGATTGGGCCCGTGCCCTGATCCTGCTGGGCGCTGAATCCCTGCACGGCGAGGTCGTTCGCGATTCGCTCAACGTACTGCTTAAGTTCGAGCAGGACATCGTGGCCGTCGAGCCGCAGATCGCTGAGATCTTGCGCAAGCCCCTGGCCTGATCTCGCCATGCAAGGTGCCCTCGAAGATTTCTTCCGTGCACTGCGGGCCTCTGACGTCCGCGTGTCGCCCATCGAAGCCATAGACGCCCATCGCACTGTGGCCGCGGTCGGGTTTGCCGATCGCGAATTGTTCAAGGACGCTTTGTGCGCGACGCTGGCTAAGAGCGCCGAGGAAGTGGACCGTTTCGACCGCGTCTTCGACACCTTCTTTACCAGAGCCGCGTTTGACGCTGCGCCACCAGCCGATGGCGACCCGATGGAGGGTCTGCCGGAACAGGCTGAGCAGTCCCCCCTCGCCCGCATGTTACTGGAAGGCGATGCCATGGGCTTAGCCCAGGCCATGGAAGAGGCTGCTGAGCGCGCTCAGGTCTCGCAGATCAGGCTATCGACCCAACGCTCGCGCCTGACCCGCAAGCTTTTGGAAGAAATGGGCTTGTCCGAGATCGAAGCGATCATCGCCAATGCTCGCAAGTTGGGTGGCGACGCGGCTTCCACTGCCGCCGAACGCCTAGATGCTGCCCGCAAGGCCCTGGCCAAAGAAGCCTCAGCCTTTGTGGAACGCCAGCACGAGCTCTATGCCGCCGAGAGCGGGCGAAATCTGCGAGAAGAGCTGCTAGCCCGCAAAGCGCTGAATTCCGATGGCGGGATTGATCCGGTGGATCAGGCGATGATGCAGGCC
>JANLPX010000078.1:0-7884 GCA_031367485.1 Alphaproteobacteria bacterium
GGCATAGGCCCCGATCACCATCGCCCCGATGGGCCGGGTGATGAAGCCCGCCCCGAACGTCGCCAGCGACAGCATCAAGCTGCCATAGGCGCTCTGGGTTGGGAAAAAGGCGTGCCCAATCTGGATTGAGAAGAAGGCGTAAATCAGAAAATCATAGAATTCCAGCGCATTGCCGATGGTCACGGCCGCGACATGTCGTCGCTTCAGGGCGGGGGGTGCGCCCGCTTGAATAGCAGTCTGGGTCACGGAGCGGCCTCGCGTTTGAACTTGAAGTAAACGGCCCGGCGGACAGCGTTTGCCGCCCGCCGGAGGCGTCGCCTATTTCAGAATCAATTCCTGATACTCCGTCGAACCCAGTTGCTCGCGCATCGGGCCGCGAGCCGCAGAAGCTGTGTCTTGCTTGCGGTCATCTGTGGCTAGGAAGGCATTCAGCTTGATGCGAAATGCGTCCTGCTGGGCTGTGGTCATATAATCCTTGTTCTCGATGATCAGGACCAGATCGCCCTCGCCGTTGCGCGGGTTGTTCACCGCCAGAACGTGGTAGCTGAGCACGAGGCCTTCTTTCTTGGCGAATTCGTTGGTGCGTTTCCACTGGCCGGAAAGGAAGTCCATGTAGTTTTCGAACTGGCCCGGCAGTACCTTGATGCGGCTGGCCGTCCAAACGCTGCCCGGCTTGTAGCTGGACTCTTGGGCCATGGCCGCGCTAGACGCGATCAAGCTCGTCGCGACCATCAGGCCAGCGGCAACCGCCATCGATTTCAACAGTTTCATTGGTTCTCTCCCAGTTTATGCGGCCTCATGATGAGGCCAACACCCCGACCGCCCTGATGCGCTCGACGTGCCTGTTTTCGTGGGAGTGATACTGCGCTCGCCGCCCTGCCGGGCAACCGCGCTACCGTCAATAAAGCGTCATTCCGCCGTCAGTTCGTGGGGGCAGCGGCCAGATTGCTTGGTGGAGGCAACAGATCGGGCCAACCATACTTGTCCCACGCCGCCGCCAGACCGATCTTCTGAGCGAAGGGGATAAACTCCGGATGTTGCCAAATCTGCGAGATCGGCTCCACATCGGCCCATAGAGACTGCAAGCACAGCGTATTGGCCGGAGATATCTGGAGGCTCAGCGCCTTCATGACCATGTCGGCGTAACCCATGAAGATCGCCGGCAGCACAATCGCCGGATCGGCGGGGTCATGCAACGTGGCGTGCATCATGTCGAGCATCTGACAATAGGTGACACGGTCTGCCTCTTGCCCACTGCAGGTGCCCTTGGCCGCCATCGCCCAGTAGGCGTCCATGAACTCCGGCGTTTGAGGCTGGGCACCGGCTGGCAGGGTCATGACGCCGGTCATCATCTGCCGGGTCTGCTGATATTGCGCAACGGCGAGATCGTGTTGGCCAGTCGCTGCGGTAATCACTGCCAGCCACATTGCCGGGAAACCGAGATCGACCATGCGACGCCCAGCTTCCAGGGCACCTTCCATGTCGCCGAGATTGAACTTACCGGTAGTGCGAAGTGTGAATTTTCGTCCGTCGACCGGGTCTTGATCGATAGCGGCCTCGACATATCGCATGCCCTGCGTCGTCCTGCCGACATAGAGCAGAAACGAGCCAAGGCGCATGGCAACCGCCGGGTTCTCTGGTTCAAGCTCATAGGCCTTGAACGCCAAATCCAGGGCACCAACGATGTCATTCTGCGTCCACGCATGGACGCCCAGAAGAGTGTACGGATACCCCGACGCGGGATTGAGCGTGATCGCCCGCCTAGCGCATTCCGCCATGGCCTCAGTCTCCGCCTGGCGATCCAGGCAGCGCGTGTAGATGGCGATGAGCTGATGAGCTTCGCCTAGCGCCTCCCACCCCTGCGCAAAATCCGGATCAAGCGCCACGCACTGCTCAAGCAGGACAACAGCCCTGTCCAACACCCCGTCGCCGAACAAGCGAGCACAGAGGGCGCGGCCTTGCAGATAAAGATCGTACGCGGCCTTGCTTGGCGCCACCCCTCGAATGGGCGGCGCTTGCATGGCAACCCCTAGCGCCTGACTCAGCGCTGCGGTGACGGCCTTCGCGACGTCCTCCTGCAAGGCAAAGATGCCACCCAGGCTGCCATCATAGCGGTGTGCCCAGGTTTCGAAGCCTGTTTCACCGTCGAGAAGTCTCACGGCAATGCGAACCTGATCTCCCTGCCTTTGTACCGATCCCTCGATGACATGGGACACCCGCAACGCACTGGCGATCTCCGCCAAAGTCAGATCGGAATTCCTGAAATGGAACGACGACGTCCGCCCGGCGACCAGCAATTGGGGCACCTGCCCAAGCGATGTGATCAGTTCGTCAGCCATGCCGTCGGCGAAGTAGTCTTGGCTGGTCTCAGGGCCAAGCGCGACGAACGGCAACACCGCGATCCGCGTCTTTCCAGCCTGTCCGTCTAGGGCAGATAGTCGCCAAGCCGAGGGATCACGAACGGCCCACGCCTCCAGCAGTGCGGCGTGCATTGCCACATCACCGCGCGCCGAAAGCTCGAGGAGACCCCGTCGCACTGAAGCCTGAAGTCGCTGGTCTATCGCGCTTCGACGCGCGTCGATCCAGGCACCGAACGCCTCGCCGAAACTGAACTGATCAAGCAAAGGCTTTGTACCTATCGCCCGCAGAACCGTGACCGCCGTCTCGAAATCGTTATTGGCTAGGGCGCGCTCCAAATCGTTGAGGTCGCTGGGCAAAATCGCGGTGGCGAGACCCACGCGATCGCGGGTCACCACCAGCGCAGAGGGCCCGCAAACCTCTAAGCATCTACCCAGTTCCAAAAGGCATTGTCTTAGGCTGGCCCGGGCCTGCGCCTCAAAACGACCCGGCCACAGCAGCTTACTCACCTGCTCGCGGGTCATCGGCTGGTCTGGCTCCAGCGCCAGGATCGCCAACAGCGCCCGCGCCCGTCGATTGGCGATTGGGATCTCGCTATTGTCGGCAGCTCTCAGCTCGACCAGGCCAAACAGCGAAAGCTGCGACCGCCTGACCGCAGCCCGTCTTTGCGCCAAATTTATCGCTTGATCTGCCGCCACCGATGCCCCCGCTGTCAGCCTATCGGCGCTTCTATCGCGAGGCCATCATTTTCTCCGAGTTGTCCCAGAATCCGGGTTGCGACAAACTCATCTCACCTTGCGCTCCACCCCCTGCCCCGCCAAAGTGATCGCCAATCACCCACAGGCCAGTCTCCTACAGGAAACACCCCATGCCTCAGATCACCGCCAACGGCATCTCGCTGGAATATGACGTTCACGGCCCGGCGACCGGCGAGCCCGTGCTGCTGGTCATGGGTCTGGGTGCGCAGATGACGGCTTGGCCTATGGCGATGGTCGAAGACCTAGCCGGGCGCGGCTATCAGGTGATCCGCTATGACAATCGCGACATCGGCCTGTCGGGCAAGCTGGACGAACACGGCGCGCCCGACATGACCAAGGTCTATACCGCCATGGCTACCGGCCAGAAGCCCGACGTCCCCTATCTACTCTCCGACATGGCCGCCGATGGTGCCGCCCTGATCAGCGCTCTGGGGCATGAGCGGGCCCACGTGGTCGGAGCTTCCATGGGCGGGATGATCGCCCAGATGATAGCCGCCGAGCACCCGACCAAGGTGCTGTCACTCACTTCTATTATGTCTTCCACCGGTAACCCCGCCCTGCCCCCGGCCAAGCCTGAGGCTATGGCCTTCCTCTCTAATCGCGGCCCCGATCCTCGCGAGGACATGGAAGCATTCCTGGAACACAGCGTGGCCAGCGCCCGTGTCATGGCTGGCGAAGGCAACCCGGTTGACGCGGCAGAGCAGAAAATCGTCTCAGAAGCTAACTTCAAGCGCTCCTTCTATCCCGTTGGTTTCTTGCGCCAAATGGCGGCCATCGTCGCTAGCGGGGATCGCCGCGCGGCGCTCGCCACCATCACGGCACCGACCGTGGTTGTGCATGGTGTCGACGACCCTCTGGTACCGCCGACCGGTGGCCACGACACCGCCGCGGTCATCCCTGGCTCGGAACTGCACATGCTAGACGGCATGGGTCACAACCTGCCCAAGGCCTTGATCGGTAAGGTCTGCGACCTGATCGAACGCGCCACGGCTCGCGCTCGCGCGATGGCCTGACCGCTAGGCCCGAACCGGCTATGCTGTGACGATGTGGGTTCAACGGTTCATCGTCACAGGTTTGGGCAGTCTAATAGCGCTGTGGGCCGGTACTTGGTCTGGCGGGCTGTTGCGGCCTGGGCCGGCCGATCTACTCGATGGGTCTCGCGAGACTCCGGTCGCCGCGACTGAAAATCTAGCCTTCGACAGCAAGTCTGGCGACGCGATGGCCGCCTATGGTGACAATGTCCCTGATTATGTGATCGGCACCGACTGGGTGGGGGGTAAAGATATGCCCGTCGCCTCCCCGCCGGATACCGAGGTATTGGAGCAAGAACCACCTCCCGCGCCGCCACCTGCCCCACGCGCGCCCGCCGCGCCGCTGCCTGAGGCACCACCGGCTCCCTCTTACCCTTCCCAAGGCGGTGATATCCTCAGCGGCAGCGGTCATCCCGAAAACTGATACTCTCGCCTTTCAGGGCCTCAGCGATTAGACGATCCAAATGGATGCTTTGCAGATCATTTCCCGTGGCCCTCGCAGCGTGGCCGAGGCCGCCGCCGCCGCGATCGATGCCGACCCGCTACTGGAGTCAGTGACCTATTCCATTCTGGAAGAAGACGAAGATCACAATATCTGGCGGATCGACGCCTTCCCCACGACTCAGGAAGAAGCAGACGGCTTCGCGGCCAAACTCGGTGCCTATCCCTCACTCAAAACCGTTGTCGAAAAGCTCGCCGACGCTGATTGGCTGGCCATGGCACTTTCCGGCCTGCCTCCGGTCCGAGCCGGTCGGTTCTTCGTCTACGGTGCCCATGACGGCGGCAAGGCCCCCATCCACACGGTCAATCTGCGAATTGAGGCGGGTGCCGCCTTCGGCACCGGCCATCACGGCACCACGGTCGGCTGCCTCATCGCCTATGACACTCTGATCAAATCACGGCGCTTCGACCGCGTGCTGGATGTCGGAGCTGGTACGGGGGTGCTGGCCATTGCTGCGGCGCGCACCGGTTCGAAAGTCGCGGTCGGAACTGATATCGACCGTCCCTCTGTGCGTATTTCCCGCGAGAATGCCAAGCTCAACCAGGCCTCCGCACGCTTTGTCTTCGCCTCGGGTCTCGGCCATCGTCGAGTCCGGGAGGCGGCACCCTATGACTTGGTGTTTGCCAATATCCTCGCCCCGCCTCTGGTCGCCTTGGCTCAGGACATCAAGGGCGCGCTCAAGCCGGGCGGGGTGGCGATCCTCTCAGGCCTACTCCGCACCCAGGAGCGCCGGGTTTTCGCCGCCTATCGCTCGCGCGGCTTCAAGCTCGCCCGCCGTATACACCGCGATGCTTGGTCCGCCTTGGTGTTGGTACGCAGTTAGGAACGGTTCGGCCTTGAGCTGCGTTGGCCTCCCAATCGGCGGATTTTATCGCCCTAGGAGAAAACCCAATGAGCACGGAAATTCCTCCGGTCATGGAACGCACTATTGTCGAACAACCCATCATCGTGCGTCGAGAAGTGGCAGGTTCAAGCAACACAGGTTGGTGGATTGCTACGATCGTCGCGGTGATCGCTGTGATGGCGCTAATCTTCGTCTTCACGAGCCAATCAAACACGGCTCAGCTAGACACCGCTACAGAGCAGGGGCGCAACCAGGCCATTATCGATAACGCCGCTGCTCAAGCTCAAAGCGCCGCGGATGCCGCAAATCTCGCAACAGCCAACGCTGCCGTCAGCGTGGCGACTGCCAATCAATCTGCAGCCGAAACGGGTCGAATGAATGCCGAACGTCGGGCTCAGGTTGCCGAGGATGCCGCGATGGCCGCAAAAGCCACGGCTGGCCCAGTACCTGCTGAACAAGTCCCGAACTAATCTACCACAGGGCCAGCCCCCAGCGCCTGACGCCAATGCGTCAGGCGATCCTTCAGCCGTTGCTGAAGGACGTAGGCTTCGACGTCCTGGGTATTGATCTCTTCGACGACGCAGAATGCGAAAGTTTCAGAGCCGTGAGCATTCCAGGCTACCTGCATCGTCTTGCTGCGCGCCGAGCCCATCTTAAGCTGGAACCAGATACCGTTTTGCTGGGTCGGAAGGTTACGGCTTGAAGCTGCCCACACCTCGCCGCTGGATGAGCATGTGATCTTGAAGATGCCAGGGACGTTCTTGCGCTCTTTGTAATCACGAACAGCCTCGCGGCGAGCTAATTTGTCCATCTAGGCACGCTTGAGCAGGCGAAACACCCCCGCCACGACCAGGAACGACACCAAGCCCATCGGCCCGAAATAGAAGGTCAGGCCTAAACAGGGCAGGAGAGCCCAATGGGGTATTCCCCACTTCGGTGCAATCTCAGCCTCCCAGGCCCCAACCCACAGATCGAAAGCGAGGTAGTGGATCCAGCCCACCAGCATCACCGGCGGATGGCTGAACGCTGCGGCCAGACTGGCCAGCTTGCTGAAGTCGGCACCGAGTCCGCTGCTGCCGGTCATCGCGCGGATGATCAGCGCCGCATAGAGCACCGCCAGTGCCACACCCAAGGCTCGCGCCGCCAGGATGATCGGCCCACGCCGGATCGGTGCCAAGGCCAACAAAATCCAGCCCGCCATGGCTCCGAGGCTTGCGAACGAAAAGATGCTGTCAGGTGTCATGGTCAGGCTCCGATTTCGGCTATCCTTAGGTCTACGGTCAGGCGCTGTCAATTATACCCGGATAATAATATCAGAACCAGGCCCGCCACTCGTCGGCCAAAATCGCGTAGCTATAGGTGTCACGCCAATGGCCCTTGATCAGGCGATCCTGCATCAATTTGCCCTCGCGGCGCATCCCGAGCTTGCGCATCACCCCCCAAGAGCCGCGATTGCGGACGTCGCAAGTGGCGACGATGCGGTGCAGCCCCAGCACGTCGAACCCGGCGCGCATCATTGCGCTGGCAGCTTCAATCGCAAACCCACGGCG
The DNA here is from genome assembly GCA_031367485.1 of Alphaproteobacteria bacterium. Classification (GTDB taxonomy): domain Bacteria; phylum Pseudomonadota; class Alphaproteobacteria; order Caulobacterales; family Caulobacteraceae; genus Phenylobacterium. The sequence continues at coordinate 7,044 of JANLPX010000078.1, forward strand.
CCAATGACCGCGGTCCAGGCTATATCCGATCTCCGCAGTCCCCCAGTCTTCCTGGACAACCCACAGCCGAATGGAGCCAATCATCTTCCGGGTTTCACGCAGTTCAAGGGCCAGGCTCACATCCCTACGGGGCCAGGCCTTCTGACCCTCGATCTGTAGGTCCAAGAAGGTTTGGCTGATCTCGGGCGTATTGGGACCCCAATCCATAAATTTCGAGACGACTGGATCAGAGCCATAGGCGTGCACATCATCAAGATCGCTCTCGCGAAACTCGCGCAGGATCAGGCGTTCGGTCTCCAACGGAAACCAGGGTTTGTCGGGAATTTCAGTCATTTTGAGCGCTCCGAATAAGTGAAATCGGACGGGCTCTCTATTCAGACCCCGACCGAGTTGGCGGGGTCTGGTCGTCCGGCGAACCTAAGGCGCGCGAAGACGAACGACCCCGATGGGACCGTTGGAATTCGAACAACCGAGGGCAGCAATAGCGACCATGGATCAGTTTTTGCGCCTCTAGGCTGAAATTGGCAAGCCGCGACCTTTGCCCCGCCGCCGCGAAGGGCTTAGATGTTGTCCATGCATCAGACCTTCACAGAATCCACCGACCCGTCCTTCGGCCCCAAGCATGTGCCGTTGATCCGCCAAGCCATGGCCGCTCAAGGCCTCGACGGCTTCCTCATTCCCCATGAGGACGAACACCAGAACGAATACCTACCGGAGGCCAATGATCGCCTCGCCTGGGCCACCGGCTTTACTGGCTCGGCCGGGGCCGCGGTGATCCTGCAGGACAAGGCCGCCGTCTTCGTCGATGGCCGCTACACCATCCAAGTCCGAGACCAGGTTG
>JANLPX010000083.1:0-2255 GCA_031367485.1 Alphaproteobacteria bacterium
GACACTGGCCCGCAAACCCCATGGACATCAGATCTACACCGGCCGCACGCGCCGCTTGAGCAGGCCAAGTCTCGCTGGGACCGTCAGCTTCCATACCGTGGCTGATCGAGCTGCCGTAATGGGCCCACGTTCTGCCCACAGGCGTGTTTGGCGCAAGGCTGGCACCATCGGTAATCCTCAGCGCATGCAGGTCCACAGTGCCCGATTGCGGCAGCCAGATTTCGATGGCCTTGTCTGCGGTCCCCAAGTTCTCAAACCGGATTGTCGAGGGACGCCCTGGAACCACAGTCGCGCCAGGCGGCGGGGCATTCGGGTCGATCTCGACCGTGTTCCCACCCGCCGCATATTTCCGCGCGACACGCTCACCATCGACCAGCAAATCAAACGTCACCAATCCCCGCGGCCGGCCTAGGGTCTGTAGAGCGGTCTCGAGAACATCAAGTTCGATCTCCGGACAGTTGGACCGGAACGCCAGCCTAACCCCCGAGGGAATTCGCACCATCATCCGCATCGACGGATCTGACAGACGCGGCGCCGTCCAGGCTGGTAGTCGGCGCGGTGTGACCCCCACCGCCAGTTTGCGAACCTCAAGGGCTCCAGGCAGGCTGATGCTTGGATCGTCGAATCCAACAGTGCGAAGTGACATCTTTGCGTTCCCCAACTCGCCGAACGCCATTGCAGACGCCCAGCCCCTGATTGACTCTGACCGGCCTTGCCCCATGCTCCTCGAAAATGCCGGGGAGGGCAAATGTCAGGATCCACGAGTGCGGGTGACCGCCACGTTTCCATCGACGCTGTGCGGGGCTTTGCCGTCCTGGGCATCCTGCTCATGAACATTGTCGGCATGGGCCTACCGACCTTCGCCTACCTCAACCCCACCCACGCAGGGGGCTCCGAAGGGGCTGACCTCTGGACCTGGGCCATCAACAGCGTGTTCAGCGACGGCAAGATGCGCGCCCTGTTCACTATGCTGTTTGGCGCCAGCGCTGTCCTGATCGCCGGACGTGCCGAGAGCGGCCCCGGACCAGGCCCAGCCCAAACCCACTATCTGCGGCTATTTTGGCTATTCGTAATCGGCATGATCCACGCCTACTTCCTGTGGTTCGGCGACATTTTGGTTTGCTACGCCATTGCCGGCATCTTCATCTACCCGTTCCGCAAGCTCAATCCACGGATATTGATCGGTATCGGCGCGGTCGTACTTTTCGCCCTGCTGACCAAAAATGTCCTAGAGTCAGGCCACCTCGAAGCTCTTAAGGCCGCCGCAACGCTCCCCGGCGCCAGCCCGCAAGCCCTGGCGGCTTGGAAAGAGGCTTCCCAAGTCATCGATCCGCCACCCGGCTTTGCCGCCCAGGAAATCGCGGGCTTTGGCGGCTCTTTCATGGAGGCGTTGAAGTCGCGCACCCAGATCGTCCTGCTCATGCAGCTGTTGCTGATGCCCACAGACACCCTGCCTGAAGCGATCGGCCAGATGTTCGTCGGCATGGGCCTATTTCAACTCGGCTTCTTTACGCTCGGCTGGTCGACCCGCGCCTACAGGATGATGATCGCCGCCGGTTATCTGGTCGGCGCACCCTTCACCGCGTGGCTGTCCTACAGGATCTGGCAGAGCGGCTTCGAGCCGCTGACCCTGCATAATCTAGAGGTCTGGCAACAGGCCCCGCGCCCGTTCATTGCCTTGGCCCACGCCTCGGTCCTGCTGCTGATCATCCGCGCCGGTCTGTTCGCCAGACTGACCGACCGTCTCGCCGCCGCCGGTCGCATGGCGTTCAGCAACTATCTGATGACCTCGATCATCACCAACTTGCTGTTCAGTGGCTACGGCTTTGGCCTCTACGGCAAGCTATCGCGGTTCGAGCAGCTGGCCGTTGTGCTCGGTGTCTGGGCCTTTATCCTGATGTGGAGCAAGCCGTGGTTGGCCCGATTCCACTATGGCCCCTTCGAGTGGCTCTGGCGTTCGCTGGTCAAATGGTCGCCCCAGCCATTTGTCAAAACCCCGCTAGACGCTTAGTCGCACCACCAACAATCATTGCCTCTCAGGAAGTCCGCGTCATGAGTATCATTATCCTGCTTGGCATTTTCATCACCGCCATCACCATGGTGCCGGTGATCGCCCAGCTACGCAGTCAGCCGCGCGGCCTGTTCATTCTGTTCTTCGCCGAGATGTGGGAGCGGTTCTCCTATTACGGCATGCGGGCCTTGCTGATCTTCTATCTTACTCAGCATTTCCTGTTCGACGACAAGACCGCGGCGGG